>JBOHXA010000601.1:0-1425 GCA_050737335.1 Limisphaerales bacterium
GCCATATTGGTCGGCACCGGCCAGCGAGAGCCATGAAACCGACACGGCCAGTCCGGCAAAGGCGGCGCTGTAAAGCAGGAACCAGCGATTGCGCAGTGCGTCGCGCAATTCCTTCCGGCTTAAAATGAGAATGTTGGTTGTGTCCATAATCGTTTAAGAGTTAAAAACCGGGTGCCTGCCATTGGCGGTTTCGCTTCGGTGAATTAAATCCATTTCCCGGATTTGGATTCGTCGTTCCCAAAGCAACGTCAAAGGCGCCATTGCTCCGTGGCCGTTCACCTCCACCAGAAGATTTTCGCCGGAGCGGCGATACTTGAGTCCGGCAGTTCCGAACGCCGCCGCCGCTTGCTCCAATTGGCTGGCGGCCAAAGTCACCTTTAACGTTCGACCAGGAGCGGCCGCTTGTTTCATTTCGGTCACGGTGCAACGGCGGAGAATTTCGCCCTGTTCCATAAACAACACCTCGTCAGCCAGCGATTCCACTTCATCCATGCGGTGGGTGGCAAATAGCACGGTCAAACCTTTGGAACGTTGCTGTGCCAGAAGTGCGATGAGAGCCTCACGCGCTTCGGCGTCCAAGTTGGAGGTAAATTCGTCCAGGAGCAGAACGGCTGGATTGCCCAGCAGCGCCACGGCCAGTCCCAATCGTTGCTTCATACCACCGGAAAGTTCGGAAACTTTCTTGGCGATTTGCGCTTCCAATCCGACTTCAGCCAGCAAGTGCTGCACCTCGTCTGATGAAACCCGCTTGATGCGCGCACAAAAATTCATCGTCCGCAGGACGGTCCAATCGGGATAAAAACTCAACTCTTGCGGAACATATCCGAGCAGGCGGCGCGCTTGTTTGCCCTGCCGGATGACATCCAGGCCGCCGACCTGAATTGAGCCTTGAAAATTCAGCAACCCAAGGATGCACTTGATGGTGGTGGATTTGCCCGCGCCATTGCCGCCCCAAAAGGCGATGGCCCGACCGCGCGGAATTGAAAAGTTCAATCCCCGCAATACTTGTCGCCGTCCGAACGATTTGCTTAAACCGTTCACGTTGACGAGTGACGTTGCGGCTTCAGATGGGACAGTTGGTGTCGGCTTTGATTTCTTATGGCGTCGCCGCACCTCCATTTCCGCCGTGCCAACGACCATGCCTATGCCCGCCAGGAGCGCCAATGATATGGCCGGAAGACCGGCACTATTTTGCGCCGGCAAAGCCGCAGCACTAATGAGTGGAGGCTCCATTAACGGATGCGGATCGGTCAGCACTACTTCGGGCTGGATGAGCGGAAACGCCTCGGCAGCCAGGTCAATCGCCTCTTGTGCGGGGCTGAAGCGGAATAGTTGGAGATTCGGATATTGATCCGCCAGCGAGTCGAACAAGTTTTGCACGCGATACGGCAAAGCGCCGATGGCGGGATTGGAGCCGGGATAACC
>JBOHXA010000602.1:0-1198 GCA_050737335.1 Limisphaerales bacterium
TCCATCATCAGCCGCGCCGCCTTTTGTAAATTGCGCACGCGGGTGTAGTAACCCAGGCCTTCCCACAACTTATGGATCCGCTCCGGCCCCGCCCGCGCGACTGATTGAATCGTCGGCAACTCCCGCATCCAGCGTTCCCAAAACGGCAGGACCGTCTTGACCTGCGTCTGTTGCAGCATGATTTCGGACACCCAGATCGCGTAAGGGTCCCGCGTCCGGCGCCAGGGTAAATCACGCGCGTTTTTCGGATACCATGCCAAAAGGCAACTGACCAGAAGTGAAACTTTGCGTTGATGCTTTTTCATTCGCGAATATTGCCTCTTCCGAGGCCAGGCCGCGAACGGATTTGCCTGGCAATCCGCTGATTTTGTTTGCCCGAAAAGGCAAAGGAACGGGTACTCGCCGCGCTCAGGCCCGCGTGCCCGGGCAACGGCAACCCGGCAAATACCCTCGATTCGGTCCACGCGCAGCCGGGAGCCACGCGGGCGGCAGCCTGCCTTCCGGCTTAAGCGGCTTCTTTCAGAATAGCCAGGAACTGTTTCATGGCCGGGGACAGGACCTTGTTCTTTTTGTAGAGAGCGGCCAGGGGGCGATAGAATTCGCCATCCTCGATCGGCACAGCCACGAGCGTTTGTTTGGAGATTTCCTGCTGAACGGTGCCCGTGGGGACGATGGAAATGCCCGCGTCAATTTCGACGGCGCGTTTGACGGTTTCCACGTTATCGAACTCCATCACGTGTTTCACTTCCACGCCGTGCTCCTTCAAAATCTTGTCCAGGGCCTTTCGGGTGGGAATGTCCGGTTCAAAACCGATGATTTTCTGGCCGGCCAGCGCCTTGAGTTTGACGCCTTTCTGTTTGGTGAAAGGGTGATTGGGATGGCAAATGAGCGTGAGCGGTTCCTTGCGAAGCGGAACAATTTCCAACTTTGGCTCCTTGACCGGGTAGGCGACCAGGCCGATGTCCACCACGTTGCTCAGCACGTCTTCGTAAACCTGGTTGGCCCGCCGATATTCCACGTGGACGTTGACCGTGGGATAATTCTTCATGAACCGCTTGATATACGGCGGCAAATCGTGCAGGCCGATGGAATAAATTGTGGCGACGCGAATTGTCCCAGAAATAATATCCTTGAGTTCCTGCAATTTGCTGTGCAGCGATTCAAACGTCTGGATAATTTGCTTGCTGTATTCGTAAAG
>JBOHXA010000603.1:0-2089 GCA_050737335.1 Limisphaerales bacterium
GTTTGCGCCCGGTGATCAGGGACAAATCCTTGGAGGCATCCTCGATGGCGCCTTTTTCCAGCGAGGCGCTGACGCCCATGTTCACAACGATCTTCTCGAGGCGCGGGATTTGATGAACGTTCGTGTAATTGCGCTTCTGTCGAAGCGCCGGAACGACGTCGCTTTTGTATTTATCGTAAAGTCTGGCTTTCATATGCTTGGGTCACGGATTTTGCCGTGAACGGGTCCGTTGCCTTTTTGAAGAAACGGAACGTGGAATTTATCAAACGATCATTGGAACGCAAGGACTTTTTTTTTATTTTTTGGGGCGGCGTGAGCCGCGGCTCTGAGGCGCATGAAGTCAGCCGCGACCGTGAGGGATATATTCCGCGCATAAAAAGCGGGAGGCGCCCCCGAAAGGTTTCAAAGGCCGAATGTCCGGACTTTTTCCTTTTTTCTTTTGGTCATTTGATTCTATCTTGTCCGGATGTTCGAGACCATTTCAGTTGAATTGAAGGCCGCGGCGGACAAACTTTCGCATTTGCGGAGGTTTCTTTGACGTTGCGGCGGCGCAGCAACGCGCTGGCGAGTTGAACGCCATGATGGCCGGGGAACGTTTCTGGGACAATCGCGAGCGGGCGCAGCAGATCATTGACGAGTCCAATTCCCTGCGCAAGAAAACCGAGCCGTTGCTGGCGGCTGAAAAGCAGCTTGGGGACTTTCTCGAACTGGTCGAGTTGGGCCGGGGCGAGCCGGAGTCGGCCCAACTGCAATTGCAGACGGAGTTGGAGCGCGACCTGGGCAAATTTCTCAAGGGACTGGATGCCCTTGAGTTAAAAGTCTTCCTGAATGGCCCGCATGACTCGAAGAATTGCATCCTGAGCATCAACGCGGGCGCGGGCGGGACGGAGGCGCAGGACTGGGCGGAAATGCTTTCGCGAATGTATCAGCGCTGGGCCGAATCGCGGGGATGGGAAGTGGAGGTCACCGACGCGCTGCCGGGCGAAGGCGCGGGCCTAAAAAGCGTGACCATGGTTTTGCGGGGTGAGAACGCCTACGGCTTCACCAAGGCCGAACGCGGGGTGCATCGGCTCGTTCGCATTTCGCCCTTTGACTCGAACAAGCGGCGTCATACCAGCTTCGCCAGCGTGGACGTGATTGCTGAAATCGAGGAAACCAGCTCGGAAATTGTCATTCCTCCGAACGAATTTCAAGTTGACACGTTTCGTTCCGGGGGCAAGGGCGGACAGAACGTGAACAAGGTGGAAACGGCGGTGCGCATCACGCACATACCGACGGGGCTGGTTGTGGCGTCGCAAACCCAGCGGTCGCAGCATCAGAACCGGGCCACGGCCATGCGGCTTTTGCTCTCGCGCATTTACGCTCAACGATTGGACGCGCAAAAGGCGGAGATGGAGCGTTTTTATGGTGAGAAAGGCAGTATCTCGTGGGGCAACCAGATTCGCAGCTACGTTTTTCAGCCATATCGGATGGTCAAAGATTTGCGGACCGGGGTGGAAACGAGCAACGTCCAGGCGGTCATGGACGGCGACCTGGACGCCTTCGTGAACGGATGGCTGCGCGCCGGGTCTCCAACCCGCCGGATGCAGGGGATCAAGGATGAAGCGGAATGAGCGGTGGGACAATTAAAAAGCTAAAAAGCAGAGTCGCGCGCGCGAGCAAGCGATGCCACGGTCAAAGTCGAATATAAACGCCAATGGACCAACACCGCCAAGTCCCTCCCTGAGGTCGGGGCTCAGTGGTAAGAGGGCTTTCCAGGGCATTGAAATTACCCGGAGGAAAACGATTGGCCGATTTTCCCGTTGGCCGGTTTTGCTGGCTAATTTTGCTTGCCAAAGCGCGGCAAGCTCCTTCATTTTCCTTCATGGCAGAAAATCGCACGTCTCAGTTTGACAGCGGGTTTTATTTACCGGCGGACAAGTTTTTCCCGGCCAACCGGCTCATTGGCCTGACCTTTGACGACATTACCCTGGCGACGGTGTATTCGGAGATTTTGCCGCGGGACACGCAACTGGACACGCAACTGGCGGACAACCTGCGGTTGAATATCCCGGTCATTTCGTCGGACATGGACACGGTGACCGAATCG
>JBOHXA010000604.1:0-2935 GCA_050737335.1 Limisphaerales bacterium
CCTCCAACCAACCCGTTGAAAGCGCAGGCGTTGGTGAAGCTGCCGAAGCCGGGCAAGGATGGTCCGGCGGCGCCCGGAAGCGTTCCGGGTTGATAAACGGCCGAGTGACCGGTGGTGTTGAAGTTCGTTATGCCCGCGGCCTGGCTGCCATAGTTGGCCACCACCGGATACGTATTGGAAGCCGGCAAAGTGTAAACTGGCGCATCCATTCGCCAATACATCACCGGATTATTCCCCTCCACCGTTGAAAAGTAATTTCCAGAAATATTCCCCACCCCGATATTATAATGATTGGAAACCTGATTGAATGTCAGCGCGTTGGTGTAAATGGCAACTTCGTCAATCGCGCCGTGGTATGGATTGAGGCCGAGGCCGCGGTTGCATCCAAACTCGATCGGGTCCCAGGTGTCGGGAACATAGGAGCCGGTCATCGGAATTTGATACGTCGTGGCGTTGACACCGTTGACATAGACATAACAGTTGGTTCCGTCATAGACGCCAACGATGTGGTACCAGTTGTTCAAGGTAAAATCATACGCGGCATCCGCCTCGGCGCCGCCGGTGGAACCAACGCCGTTAAAGACATGGAAACTGAAGCCACGCAAACTGTTGTTGCCGCTGGCCGTGCCTTTAGAGGGCAGCCAGTTCTGGACCAATGACCAACCCGCCGAATTCGCCCCCGCATTGTTACCCCCCGCGCCAATGGGCCCGGTCTGGCTGACAAGGGCAACATACTGCTGGTTTATTATCGGATAGGCCCAGACTTCCACCGTGAACGGCCCGGCCGCCGGCAGGGAGACGCGGTTATCCGTTGTCGGCACAATCATGAAACTTTGGTTCACATTCGTAAATTCAACGGCTGCGTCGCTGTCGCCGACAATCGCTCCGACGAATCCCTTGAGTATGTTCGCGTCGCTGGCGTAATAGCCATCGGCAATTGGCCCCAACGAGCCGTAGTTGGTTTCGATGTCCGCGGCCGGCGGCGGGGTCGTTTCCTGCAACGGCCAGTACGCAGCCGGATTGAGGCTCATCACCGCGTTGGAGTAAACCGACTGTCCTTTTGCCGCCGCCAACAAAAAAAGGATCAACGGAATCATTAAAAACAGCGCGGATGCTTTGGACGATTTTATTTTCATGTTATTCGCGGGATACTTTGGTTATTCGGGATTTTTTGGAATCGGGAGATTGATTTTTCTATTGCCTTAAAACTGATTCGGCCATGGACCGCCTGGGTTACCGCCGGTGACCGGCTTCGACCCAAAAAGTGAACGCACGACAGTCATAACATTCTGGACGTTTTTGCCATTATAGTTGAACTTGCAGAATCGTCCATTGAGGTTTTGCGTTTTTCTATTGAGGTTTTGCGACATCGAAAAAATTGGCCTGAACCAGCGATGCCTGCCGATCTTGAACGGGACGATTTGTTAGAAAAAACGACATGGATGACTCCCGCCATCCTAACAGAAGGTCCCGAATAGTCCATTGAGGTTTTGCGTTTTTCTATTGAGGTTTTGCGTCAGTCCAAATATAGTCTTCCGCCGTGAAAAAGAAGCCCCGAAAAATGCCAGGACAGCGCCGCCAGGTCGCCCTTCTGATTGATTTTTCCCGCTGGTATGGTCGCCGGATCCTTTTGGGCGTGGCCAAATTCGTCCGCGAACATCATGAATGGTCGGTTCAAAGCGAAGAGTGGCGCTGGACCGATCCGGCGCCAGATTGGATCAAGAGTTGGAAAGGCGACGGCATTATTGCCTGGCTGGAAACCCCCGAACTGGGGGAAATGGTCCGCAACCTGCGCGTTCCAACGGTTGACGTTCGCGGTTCCTCCGGTTGCGGATTGCCGCTCATAGACACTCAAAATGAGATCGTAGCCGGCCTTGCCGCCGAACACCTGATACAGCGCGGCTTTCGCAATTACGCCTTTTGCGGATTCGTGGGCGCCAACTATTCGGACATCCGCAGCCATTGGTTTCGCCAGCGGCTTGAACGGGCCGGGTTCGCTTGCGCCATTTATGAACCGCCCGAGACCACTCGAAATATCCAGGCAATAGAACTCGAAAAGCGCGGCCTTCTGTTTCAGGATGATCTCGCGCGCTGGCTGAAGTCGCTTCATAAACCGGTTGGGATCATGGCGTGCAACGACATTCGCGGCCAGCAAATCATGAATGCCTGCCGCCGTGTGGATTTGCTGGTGCCCGAAGAAGTGGCCGTCATCGGCGTTGACAATGACGAATTATTTTGCGAACTGTCGGACCCGCCACTGACCAGCATTGCGCTGGACACGTTGCGCATCGGCTACGAATCGGCGGCTTTGCTCGAACACATGATTTCCGGCCAAAATCCGCCCTCCGAGCCGATTCTCATTCCGCCCAAGGGCATCGTCACCCGCCGTTCCAGCGATGTTCTTGCCATGGATGACCGCCAATTGGCGGCCGGCGCGCGCTACTTGCGCGAACACGCCTTTGAGCCGATTTCCGTCAACGACATGGCGCGGGCCGCCGGCATGTCGCGGCGCGTTTTCGAAAGACGTTTTGTGACGCAGGTGGGTCGCCCGCCCAAAGCCGAGGTCCTGCGCCTGCGCATTGAACGCGCTAAAGAATTGCTCGCCGATACCGATTGGCCGCTGGCGCAAATTTCCGAACGCACTGGTTTCAAACATAGCGAATATCTTCATACGGTATTTACCCAAAAAACCGGCAGCACCCCTGGACAATTTCGCACCGCGGCCAGGACCGGAAATGGTGTCGTTTCCGGATCCCGGGTCCTTGCGCCGAGTCCGTGAAATTTTTGCCTCGCGAAGCTCCTGGCTTGCACCGTTGCGCCGGGCTTGAGCGTCCCTCCATTTTGCCGCACATTTATGCGGTTGAGAATCCGCCACGCTTCAGGCACTTAATCACCGTGGTGGCAACAGTCGCACAAGACATGCAAATCAAAGTGG
>JBOHXA010000605.1:0-1490 GCA_050737335.1 Limisphaerales bacterium
GCGTCCAGCCGCCCAAATCGCCTGTTTCAAAACCAGGGTTGCTCAGGAGGTTTGCGGCGAGAGCGTGGCCGGCCAGTAAAAAACTCGCGAGGAAAACGGCGTGGTGGATTTTCCCGGAAATCCTGCAACCGACGGAGACTGCGCGATGGAGCATGAGCGTAATATAAAGCGGAAATCGGGCAGCCACAAACTATTGCACGAAGCTGGTGGTGCGCTGTTGAAGCCACTGCAAATCACCGCTTTTGTCGCACATGGGGCCCAAGCCGGTGGGCGAGGGAATCAACGATCGAAAACCGACGATATTTGCATCGCGCCAGATTTTTATTTCCGAATGGCCATCGGCGAAGGACAAACCCGCCCCGTGATTGTGATAGCTGGCCGGAATATCCACCCAGTTGCGGACGGCGGCAATGTCGCAAACAAACATTCCGTCGTTGATGCTGTAGGGATTTTCATCAATAAAAATCCATCGTTCCGCCGGGGACCTGATCGTGGCCAACTTGGTGTAAACCACTTGCTGGCGAGGGGTTCCCGTGTACTGTTGCGACCCTCCGTTCCAATTGTCATTTGCATCAACATTCATCCAGCAATTGGCGGAATAACTGCGCACCTTGATCAACCCGTCCAGGGCTGGGTTCACGCTGACGTTGTCCGCCGGGCATTTATAAACCTTGAAGTTATTGACGTAGGCATAGAGCAGGCCCGCCTGGAGCAATGCCGTATTGGTGGCGCCTTCGCTCAAGGTTTGCATCGAACCCAGCACCCAGGAGCATCGGGACCCGCCCGGCTGTGCCCTCGGGTCGGATGGATCGGTCACCATGCTGGCTTCTCCGGTTACGGGACAAAGATTGTCGTTGTTATCGTGGGCATACATGATCCAGGCGAGGCCGAGTTGGCGCAAATTGTCCAGGCACTCGATTCCTTGCGCCCGTTGTTCGGCCTTGTTCAAGACCGGCAACAAAATGGACGCCAGGATGGCGATGATGGCGATGACCACCAACAGCTCAATCAGCGTGAAGGCCCCGCGCGTCCTACTTGCCGCGCTCCTGGCATGAATGTCCCGCTTTAACATAACAAACAAATCGCGTTCCGCTGGTTGATGATTAATCCGAGCCAGCCCGTCGGCCCCGCGTAATCATGGCCTTTTTCACGGTTGCGTGTTAATGATGTAATACCGCTGCTGTGAACCGACGGTATCGGTGACTGTTTTTACGGTCCCATCGCCGGTGACCGACGTCAGCGTCTGCCACGGGCCGTGGGCCAGGTCCGTCGTGTAAAGGACATTATACTTGGGACCGTACAAGGTGGGGAACGAAAGCTTGAACGTGGACCCGCTGAGCACGGCAACGGGAGTTGTCTCATGCAACGCGACGTCCACCATGTCTATGTAAACGTCGCCGCCGCTTGCGGCGTCCGGGGCATGATAGCCGGGCTGAATGCGCATGGAAGCGGTGCCCGGCGGCGAAACGATGAGCGGGCCGGTGCTCAAC
>JBOHXA010000606.1:0-12754 GCA_050737335.1 Limisphaerales bacterium
GTTCAAATTCATCGGAGCACGTCAAAAGTCATTATAACGCCCTTTCGCAAATCTCAAATTCAAATTTCGGGCTTAAATTTAATTCAAGCTACGCCGGCACAGGCAATTTTTTTAGAATATCCGAAACCACCGCCCGCGCCGTCATGCCGGAAAATCGCGCCTGCGGTTCCATCACCAATCGGTGCGCGATGACTGAGACCGCCAGTTCCTGGATTTGTTCCGGGGCCACAAAATCGAAGCCTTCAAACAATGCCAGGGCCTGGGCTGATTTCATGAGCGCGATGGAAGCGCGAGCGCTGGCGCCCAGGCGCACCCCCGGGGCCGTTCGGGTGGCCCCTACAATATCAACGGCGTAGCGCTTCAGTTCGTCGCCAATGCGCACGTCCTCCACCGCGCGCTTGAGCGAAACGACTTCGATCAGCGAAACACATGGTTTAAGTTGGTCGAGTGGATGGCGATGCTGCTGCGCCGCCAGGATGGACACTTCCTCGGCCGGGGGCACGTAGCCCAGAGAAAACTGCATGGCGAAACGGTCCATTTGCGCTTCCGGCAGAGGATAGGTGCCTCGAAATTCGACCGGATTTTCAGTGGCGATGACAAAGAACAGGGTGGAAAGGTTCCTTTGCTCGCCATCCACGCTGACTTGGCTTTCTCCCATCGCCTCCAGCAATGCCGATTGCGTGCGCGGCGAAGCGCGATTGATTTCATCAGCCAACAAAATGTTCGTGAAAACAGGGCCTTCATGGAATTGGAATTGCTGTTCACGTTGATTGAAAATCGAAACACCCAGGATGTCGGAAGGCAAAAGGTCCGGCGTGAACTGGATACGCTTGAAGGAGGCATCAACGGACCTGGCCAGCGCCTTGGCCAGCGTGGTTTTGCCCGTCCCAGGAAAGTCCTCGAGCAATACATGACCGCCGCTGGCCAGCGCCGTCAACATTTTACGTGTCGCGGAGGATTGGCCGCGCATGACCTGGGCGACGTTAGCCGCGATCTTCTGGAAAATGTCCCGCGCGGCCTGTTGGTCTGGCGTCATTGCCGCAAAGGATAGCGGGAAAGGTGCCAAAGGCAATTTAAGTCCCGAAATACCGCGACGCGTTTTCGAAACAAATGTTGCGGATAAGCCCACCTAAAAGCGCGTCGTCATCGGGAATTTCCCCATTTTCCACGTCTCGTCCCAGAAGGTTGCAAAGCGCCCGTCGGAAATAATCGTGGCGCGGATAGGACATAAACGAGCGCGAATCAGTCACCATTCCGACAAAACGGGATAGCAGGCCAAGATTGGACAGCGCGTTCAATTGCCATTCCATTGCGTCTTTTTGGTCCAGAAACCACCATGCCGCGCCAAACTGCACCTTGCCTGGAACACTGCCATCCTGAAAATTCCCGATAATCGAGGCGAAGACGTAATTATCCGCGGGATTGTTGTTGTATATAATGGTTTTGGGCAAAGCGTTTTCGGCGTCCAATTTGTCCAAAAACGCCGCCAATGTCCGGGCCTGGGGCCAATCGCCAATGGAGTCAAAACCGCTATCGGCGCCAAGCTTTTTCATCAGACGCGTGTTATTGTTGCGCATGGCGCCCAGGTGCAGTTGTTTGACCCAGCCGCGCTTGGCGTCCAGATGGCCAAAAAAGAGCATCATGAAGGAGGCAAATTGCGCGTGTTCTTCGGGCGAGACCGCGTCACCCCGGCGCGCCTTGTTAAAAATGGCAGCGGCTGTTTTCTCGGAACAAACATCCGCGTAACAATGGTCCATGCCGTGGTCGGAGAGCCGGCAGCCTTGCGAATGAAAAAAGTCGTGCCGCTTTTTAAGGGCGATCGTGAAGGCCCCGAAGCTGTTGACGTCCACGTTGGCCGCCGCCGCAAGGCGCTCGATCCAGCGATTGAACGGTCCCGGTGAATGCACGGCAAGGGCATTGTCCGGGCGAAATGCCGGCAGCATCCTGGCGGATCGCCCCGAACGCGCAAACTGCCGGTGGTCCGAAAGCGTATCCACCGGGTCATCTGTCGTGCAAAGCACTTTCACTTTAAATTTTTCCAAAATGCCCTGCGCGCTCAAAGCGGGTTTGGCAAGCAGGCTATTTGCCTTTTCCCATATTTTTTTGGCGCTGTTTTCGTCCAACAATTCGTTGATCCCGAAGTAGCGCTTCAACTCTAAATGGGTCCAGTGATACAACGGGTTGCGGAGCGTGTAAGGGACGGTCTTTGCCCAGGCAAGGAATTTCTCATACGGAGAGGCGTTGCCGGTGCAAAATTTTTCAACCACGCCATTGGCGCGCATTGCCCTCCATTTGTAATGGTCACCCTCCAGCCAGATTTCAAACAGATTGTTGAACCGCCGGTTCCGCGCGATGTCAGCTGGCGACAGATGGCAATGGTAATCGAAAATTGGCGCCCCCTCCGCGTATTCGTGATAAAGCCAGCGCGCCGTCTTTGTGCTTAACAAAAAGTCCTCTTGAATAAAGGGCATGGTCTTTGTTACGGCCAAGCTTAGTCAAACCAGGGCGGGTTTGGCAATGCCCGCGCCAGTTTCACCAATTTACAATTTAAGGGCGGCCGTTGCCGTTGTGGACAAAGAGCGGCTTGAGGTGGCGTTCGTAGAGGTTTGTCGTAACGTTTCTCGACACAAATTGCTGGTTTTCTTTCAATGCGTTCAGATACCGGTTCCCCATCTTTGCCGCGATTTTGTAGCCCACGTGCAGCAACTGGCGCAGATGCGGATTGTAAGCATTGTTTTTGGGGTCATGCCGCAGAGCGGCGACAAATTGTTCGGAGGTCCAGCCGTTGACGGTTTCCCGGGAGGGCAATTTCGCCGGGTCAATGTCTATTACCGTCGCGTAGGGCGCGCACAATTCGTTTAAATGATCAAACGCCCCGGCATAAATTTCTTTGGCCACCGCCAAACCGGTCCCGCCCGCTTCGGCCAACCCGATGATCTCTTCCAGCCAGGTCGTCCCGGCTGTCTTGACGTGCAGGCCCGCATTGAACCGGTTCAAAGCCCGCCGCATGGACCCGTAAATCGAGAACTTATCGCTGCCGGAGTGGACGCTTAATTTCAGGTTTTGGGGCAGACGATATCGGCTGATGGCGAACTGTATGACCGCGAGGTCATCGTTAAACTCCTTTTCAAATTGCGCCACATTTCCCGAGTAATCCACGCCTTTATTGAAACGGCCTGTGAACTTGGGGGCGATGGTTTGAATGGGAATGCCCGCATCGGCAATGGCCGCCAGAATCACCAATAGTTCAATGGGAGTCTGAGGGGTGTCAGTTTCATCCATCGAGATTTCCGTGATAAAATGGCCTTCGCCTTTGGTCTCGGCAATGTGCCGATAAATTTGCCGCCCTTCCTGCACGGCCAGCAGATATTTCGCCGCGATTCGCTCAATGTCCGCGGGGGTGGTTTGAAAGGGTTCGGCAATGCCAGGAATTTCAATGGGGCGCGTTAGTTCCGAATGGCGGCTGGAAAAATCATGGATGGCCGCCACATCCGTCGCTTTGCCAATGGTGTCAGCCACGTCAATGGTGTAAAAATCAGAATGGGGAATGAAGCGATCCACGGTCTCCAGCCGGATATGGTCGGCATCCACGTGGTAGGCCCGCTTCCAGCCCATTTTTCCAACGGCGGCCTCAACTGCATGGCGGGCATCGGAGGGAACGGAACCGATAATAACATGCTCGCGATTGGATTTATTCCAGACGGGGGTGATTTCCACGCCCTGTTCGGCCACCATCATACAGGCGCGCAATTGCGCTTCGGCCTGGCGGCCAAAACGGTCGCCTACACCAAATGAAAACTTTTCCAGGGACAATTTACCGTTCGTCTGGCCATTTGCGCTCATCGTCAAAGCTTTGAATATAATCCATCATACCATGTCCAAGGCAGCGCAGCCGTGCGTTATAGTTTGCAAACTTGCATGAAAAAGTTGCACCGCCCCCGCTCAAGCCGAGCTGAAAATCCAGATTTCAAAAGCTCTTTACGCACATGTTTTACAGCGTGAAAAGAAGTCAGGCCATTCGTCCCAATGAAGACGTTCGAGCGGGGGATTAAAGAGTTCTGCAGCGAAAAGCTTGAGAGCCTGGCGCTTTTCCCCTATAACATTCGTAGTTTCAAATGAATCCGCAAAATTCACCAGGTCCGATGTTTGAGGTAACTCGTGAACCCTCACAGCAGCCGATCATCAGCCGTTTCCGTTGGGTCATTTGCGCCCTTCTATTTTTTTCCACCACAGTCAATTATTTGGACCGGCAGGTCATCAGTTATCTAAAGGATACTTTTTTTTGTGTGGCGACCGCCCAAGGCGGCTTCGGATGGTCCAATGGCGACTATTCGAACCTGACGTCTGCCTTCACGGCGGTTTACGCGGGCGCGACGATCTTTGCCGGATGGTTCATTGACAGAATTGGAACGAAAATCGGGCTCGCGCTCGCGCTCATTACATGGTCCTTGTTTGGGTTCTTAAACGCATTCATCGGCGGCGCTCTTCGCATGCAGATTCTCATTCGCAGCTTATTTGCCCTGGGCGAAGCGGGCAATTTCCCGGCATCCATCAAGACCGTTGCCGAATGGTTTCCCAAGCGGGAGCGGGCCTTTGCCACCGCCATCTTCAACGCCGGATCAAACGGCGGAGCGATGGTGGCGGCGATTTTTGTGCCCTGGTGCATGATTTATTTCGGAAAAGAACACGGTTGGAAAATGGCCTTTATTATCAGCGGCATTGGAGGCTTGCTCTGGCTGCCGTTCTGGTTCTGGCTCTATGATCCGCCGAACAAGAATAAAAAATTGTCGAAGGCCGAATACGATTACATCCACATTGATGATGAAGCGCAAAAGGGCGCGCAAATCGGAGACAACACGCAAAAAATTTCATGGTGGAGGCTGCTTAAGTATCGGCAATCATGGGCGTTTATCGCCGGCAAATTTATGACCGATGGCATTTGGTGGTTTTATCTTTTTTGGTTGCCGGATTATCTAAACAAACAATTTGGAATGACGAAGGCACAGATCATGATGCCCACGTTCATCGTGTACGGCGTGGCGATTATCGGCAGCATTTATGGCGGCAGCATTCCAATGACTTTGATGAAACGCGGAATGACAGTATATGGGGCGCGGATGACGACGATGTTTATCATCGCCGTTTGTCCCCTGGCCGTATTGCTGACGCAGTATTTTGGAGATGTGAGCCGCTTTGGGCATAGCGCAGCGGTTTTGGCGGTGGCCATGATCTGCATTGGCGCGACGGCGCACCAAGCGTGGTCGGCCAACTTGTTCACAACGGTTTCTGATATGTTTCCGAAAAAAACGGTCGCAAGCGTCGTTGGCATTGGCACGGCCGCCGGCGGCGCGGGCGGCGTCATTCTTCAGCAAGTTCCGGGATGGCTGACCGACCATTTGACCACGCAAACCGCCTATCTCATCATGTTCATTATTTGCGCCCTCAGCTACATGATTGCCTGGTGCATCATGAAAGCGCTTGTTCCGCGCCCCAACCCGATCCTGGACCTGTAAATCGGGCGCCAAGACCGTCGAGCACCTCGCGAATGAGCCGCGCTGCGGTGGCGGGCAGATACGGCTTGGATAGGAAGGCGGTGCCTTCCATGCTCGATTCTTTTGCGTCTATCAGGGAATTATAACCACTGGTTAACACGACTTTCAGGTTGGGCTTGCGCTTTTTCAATTCCCTAGCCAGTTCGCGGCCCGACATTCCGCCGGCCATGACGACGTCGGCCAGGAGCAGATCAATCTGACCCCCATGCCTGTCCCACATCTGCAAGGCCTCTTTTGCGGAGGATGCCTTAAAAACATTGTAATTAAATCTGCCAAGAACTTCCTCCATGAGCTCCAGCAACGTGCTTTCATCGTCCACCAAAAGAATCGTCTCCCTGGCGCCTTGGATCACCCCCGTCTGTGGCGGCGCAATTGGAACGGCGCAGAGGACCTGATCTGTGGAAGGCAGGAAAATTTTGAACGTCGTGCCGGCGCCGATCTGGCTTTGCACTTCTGTCCAGCCGTGATGCTGTTTGACCACGGCATAGACCGTGGCGAGTCCGAGGCCGGTTCCCTTTCCGACTTCCTTGGTTGTAAAAAATGGCTCGAAAATCCGCTGGATCATCGAGGATTCCATCCCGCAACCGTTGTCAGTAACCGAGAGGCAGACGAACGGGCCGGGCTGCCCGTCGGGATGGCGTCGGGCTGTTTGGAAGTCCAGGTCAACGGCTGAGGTCTCAATGATTAATTTCCCGCCCTTGGGCATGGCGTCGCGGGCATTGATGGCCAGATTGATCACGATTTGTTCAAGCATGGCGGTGTCCGCGGCAATGTGTGGCAAATGCGGATCGTATTGCATTTCCAGCACGATATTGCCGCCCAACATTCGCGGTAGAAGCGATTCGAGGTTTTGCAGGACCGCGTTCAAATCAAGAATCTTTGTGCGGTAGATTTGCTTTCTGCTGAAAGCGAGTAAATGGCGAATAAAACCGGCCGCGCGTTCGGATGCCGCCATGATTTGAGACGCCGATTTGGCGGCGTCACAGTCCGGCGGCGCCGCATTGAGCAGAAGGCCGGCATGGCCCTGGATGATGGTCAAAATGTTATTAATGTCATGCGCCACGCCCGCCGCCATCTGGCCCAGGGAATCCATTTTTTGCGCCTGCCGCAATTGGTTTTCCAGCGCCAGCCTCTGAGTGACGTCTTCGATGGTGACGATCATGCCGTTAACGCGGCCTTGCGGATCGGAAAGCGCGGTGGCATTCGTGGACAGGACAGCCCGATGATCGGAGAATTCAATGAGATGGTAAATGTCCAGTGCGGGTTCGCCCGAACTCAGAACGTTTTTTAAGCAGGAGCCTGGCCGCGGAAGCGTGTTGCCGCCGCGGTCGGCGGCGCGCCAGTTCAGGACATTGGAAATTGCGGGAATGTTTTGGAAAAGCTTTAAGATTTCACCCGCGCGGCGGTTTGCGAATGTGATTTTTCCAGAGCAATCGGTGACGACAATTCCCGAAGGGCTGGTTTCCATAATGTGCTGGACGAAGTCATGTTCCCGTCGGAGGGTTTCCTGCGCCCGCCTTCGCTCGATGGAATAGCGAATAGCCCGCTCGAGGGTATCGGCGCAAAGGCGGCTTTTCACGAGATAATCCGCGGCCCCGGCCTTCATGGCTTCCACGTCAATTTCCTGGTCGCCCTGGCCGGTGAGAAAAATAATGGGGGGGCAGGACTGAAACGTCCGTGATTCGCGCAACAATTCCAGACCGGTGCGCTCTCCGAGGCGATAATCCAACAGGCAAAGATGGTGTTGCGCTCCGCCTACAGCCGCCAATCCTTCGTCATAATTATTAACCCAATCCAACTGGTGACGCGGCGCGCGGATTTGAGAAATCAAATCGCGCGTGATGAGATAGTCATCTTCATCATCATCCACCAGCAAAACTTTTACAGTGCCGCCGTCCATACGTTCAATTTTCGTCCGGTGGCAATTCGACGACCTCGAACCAATAGGATCCCAGCACCTTAATTAATTCGACCAACGACTTAAATGTAACGGGCTTGGTCACATAGGAATTGACACCCAAATCATAACTGCGCACGATGTCTTCCTCCGCTTTGGAAGTTGTGAGGACGACCACGGGAATGCGCCGCAGTTCCGGGTCCGCCTTAATTTCCTTGAGCGCCTCACGACCGTCTTTCCGAGGCATATTGAGATCCAAAAGAATCAGCCCGGGCAGGGCGGCGCCGCGCAAGGATTCGTATTGCCCGCGACGATACAGATAGTCCATCAATTCCTCCCCATCTTCGACGGCGTGAAACTCATTCGCAAGGCGGTTTTCCTCGAACGCGTCCTGCGTCAGTTTCCGGTCGTCAGGGTCGTCATCGGCGAGCAGAATGGTGATCATTTTTCCTTCCTTTTTCATAACTTAAGTTCGTGATTTGAATTGGATTGGCAGACAGGCAGGGTCACGATAAAGGCGGCGCCTTGTCCAGGGCTGCTTCGGGCTGTGATATGGCCGTTGTGATAAAGAACGATTTTTCGGGCAATGGCCAATCCCATGCCCGTTCCTTCGTAGTCAGCCCGTGTATGCAGGCGTTGAAAGACATTGAAAATGCGGTCCAGATACTTTTCATCGAAACCGATTCCGTTGTCTTTCACGATCAATTCGCACAACTTCTGGTCGGCGGCGCCCGGGGCGGCGTTAGCCAGGACGCCCGGGAAAACCGTTGCTTCGATTTTGACGACTGGAGCGTGTTCAGGACGGCGGAATTTGAGCGCGTTGCCGACTAAATTTTGGATTAATTGCCGCATTTGCAGCGGTTCGGCGTCAATGACCGGCAATTGGCCCAGCTCAACACGGCCTCCGACCGTTTCAAGCCGGCCTTCAAGGTCCTCAATGACTTCCCGCGCGATTTGCGCCAAATCAACCGGGCTGAATGGCTGGGCTTTGGTGGTGACGCGTGAAAAAGCCAAAAGATCATTGATAAGAATTTGCATGCGTGATGCGGCCTTTTGCATGCGTTGCAAATAATCGTGTGTTTCAGGCTCCAACTGGTCGGCAGCGCTTTCTTTGAGGCGCTCGCCGAAAACGATGATTTTTCGCAAGGGTTCCTGTAAGTCGTGCGAGGCCACATAGGCGAAGTCCTGTAATTCGCGATTGCTGCGTTCGAGTTGGGCGGCAAATTCACGCAGTTTTGCTTCGCTCGCTCTCAACGCCTCGCGCGCCATTTTAAATTCATGAATGTCGCGGGTGATTCCCACAGTACCCAGAACCTCGCCTTGCTGGTTTTGCCACAGCACCTTGCTGACCATCGTCCACCGTTTTGGGCCATTTCCCGGGGCGCCTTCATACTGTTCCTGATTGATAACAGGCAGACCGCTTTGAATAATCCTTTGTTCATCCGCGAAGAATTGTTCCGCTTGCTCCCGTGGAAAATAATCAAAATCGCTCTTGCCCTTCATCGTTTCAACTGAAGTTCCGCCCAGGTGCCGGACGTGCGCGGGATTATTTAAAACATAACGCCCCGCTTTGTCCTTGGCGTAAATGCTGTCGGGCAAATTGTCGATCAAGGTCCGCAACAGGATGCGTTCGTGATCCAGCAATTCTTGCGCCTGCTTGAGCGGAGTCACATCCTGTGACGCGCCGAATGTCCCGATAATGTTCCCGTCTTTGTCGCGCCAGGGCAATTTGGTCACCAACCACCACAGGGCCCCGCCTTCTACAACAAACTTCTCGAGTTTGCTGATGATGGGTTTGCCCGTGCGGATGATTTCCTGTTCGTCCCTGCGGGCGGACTGAGCGATTGCTTTGGGATATGTGTCGAAGTCGGTCTTGCCAATCAGCCATTTGGAAAGAGATTCAAGATCAACCAAATGAGGCGGCCATGCGTCCGGCGGCGTCTCCGGATGGTCTGCGCGCCAGGCCGTGCGCATGCTGTCCAATGTGCCCTGCGCTTTTGAATTGCTGAAGCGCACGAATCGGGATTCGAGGTCCTTGAAAAAAATGCGGGCCGGGGAATTTTCCAGCAATGAATGGAGCAAGTGCTGCTCGTACGCCAGTTGGGTTTGCATCCGCTTTTGCTGCGTGATGTCCCGGCCAACGCCGATCAAGCCGACAATCCTGCCCGCCGTGTCGCGCAATGGAAGCTTGCTCGTCAAAAGCCAGACGCCGTCAGGCAAATACTCCTCCCGGTTGATGACCGGCTTCCCCTGGATCACTTTTTGGTCGTCCGCCCAAAATTGTTCAGCGATCTCACGAGAAAAGAAATCAAAGTCGCTCTTTCCAATTGCCTCGGCTTCGGTTTTGCAATGAAGGTTTTTCAAATCAGCCCTGTTGGCCAGCGTTTTCCGGCCCGCGAGGTCCTTGGCATAAATGCAATCCGGCAGGTTATCAATTAAAGTCCGCAACAAAAGACGCTCGTGAAAAAGCTGGCCCGTGCGTTTTTGCAATTCGTCATTCGATGCCTCTCTGGCCCGTTGCAAATCGGTAACGTCCCGGCCGATCCCAATAATCCCGGTAATCTCACCGTTGCCATCGCGCCGGGCAACCTTGGTGGTGTGAATCCAACGAATTTTTCCAGTCGTCTTTTCCAAAAGCGATTCCATAACGTTGAACGATTGGCCCGACTTGAGAAGCGCTTGTTCATCAGCAAAATAGCGCTCCGCAAACTCTTTTGGAAAAAAGTCGAAATCGCTCTTGTTGATGATTTCTTTGGGATGCAATGCCCCCAAAGCGCGCGCGCATGCCAAATTGCTTATTAAAAAACGGCTTTGGGTGTCCTTGACATAAATCAGGTCCGGAAAGCTATCAACGATCATTTGAAGCAAATCGGCCTCCGCCGCCGCTTCTTTCACAGCGCGCGCCTTCTTCGCGCTCTTTGCGATGCGCCGTGAACCCAAACTGCCATTGGCCCGGCGTCCCTGCCGCAGGGAAATGGTGTTGGGCACAGAATCCTGATGATTTCCGTCCATATGTGCTGGGTAAGTGCGTAAGCAGATTAAATGCCCTTTAACTGTTGACGTCGATAAGACCCTATCTCAGGAAAATTCACAATGCGGACAAAACCATACAATCATTCTTCGCGTCGCAACTTTAACGTTAATATGTTAACAGATTGGTAACCGGTGGCGCATTTACGGCAAGCCCATCCCGGATTCGGCCATTACGGCAGAGTGATCATTTTTTAATTTTCATTTTTTATTTCTGATTCATTCTGTTGGCCTATGAAACATCGTTCTCTCGCTCCGTTCGTAGCCCTGGCTGGCTGGCTCGCGCTCGTCGGCGCGCCGCAAACACCCGCCGCGCAAGACGTTTCTCAATATCCCACCAATAGCGCGGTGCTGCCGGGCAAAGGACCGGCCTCCAAATGGAGCGGCCTGCCCAAAGTTTGGGCCCGGCGCCATGCCGAATGGGCCAAAACTGCGGCGCAGGACCACGGCGCGGTGGTCTTTCTTGGCGATTCCATCACTCAAATCTGGACATCGCTCCCGCAACTTTTTCCCGATCTGAAGATTGCCAATCGCGGCCTTAGCGGAGATACCACCCGCGGCGTACTTTACCGCCTGGACGCCGACGTCCTTTCGCTTGACCCCAGGGCCATAGTTCTGCTCATCGGCACAAACGATATCGGCGCAGGCGCCGACCCTTCCGACATTTCCGATAATATCAAAATGATCCTTAAACGGATTAGAAAGCGATACCCCAAAATTCCAGTGATCGTTTGCGAGGTGATGCCCAGCAGCGAGAAACAGCATCGCCCAGCCCCTACCATCGAAAAACTCAATGGCCTTATTAAAAAGGACGTCAAGCACAAGTCGCGGGTTTATCTGTGTGATACCTGGAGCATTTATGCCTTACCTGACGGCGATTGTCCCAGGGATGAATTTCCTGACCTGCTCCACCCCAATGCCGCCGGCTTCGCAAAGTGGGCTGCCGCATTGAAACCCATTTTTATAAAACTGAATCTTGAGGCGGCGCAATAGGCTTTTCCATGAATAGGGCGGGACGCACCGGCGGGTTGCCCAAGAGGCGGCAGACCGTCCCTACTGATCTGCCACCTCTGCAAATTCCCGAAACCACTTTTCGGGCGCGCAACAAAATTCCACCGGTTTGCCGCGCCAGCTAAAACGCACCGACTGCGCATGCAGCGCCTGATGCGGTAAAATCAGAGTTCGTTTCTGCTTATCGTTTAGCCGTCCTTGGACCAGGGCCAGATACAAATCCTGGTCACCGCCATAGATCTTGTCGCCCACAATGGAATGGCCAATGTGGGCAAGATGGATACGAATCTGATGTTTGCGGCCGGTTCGAGGCAGAACGCGAAGCAGCGAAAACGCATGTAATACCCCGCCACCCCCCGGAAGGCGCCTGGAAAACATGCGCTCGCGAAAAAACTGCGTTTGTGACGGCAACCCATCGGCGCGGACACAGTCCTTGATGGCGACCTCACTCGATTGGTCCTTGCCCAATGGAGCGTCAATGGTCCCCTCCTGCGCGCCGACGTGTCCCTGTACGATGGCGAGATACTCCTTCTCAACCTGGCGATTTTCCCAAAGCCGCCGCAATTCAAGCGCGACGGCATCCGTCTTCGCCACGAGCATAACGCCGCTGGTCTCACGATCCAGACGATTGACCAAATGAGGCCGCGAGCCGCCGTCAAGATAAAGGCGCACCCGCCCGATTAGACTGGACATCAGCCCGTGCTTTGTCGGATGACAAACCAGCCCGGCCGGTTTGTTAATCGCGAGCAATTCCTGATCTTCATGAATGATTGGCAATAGCGAATCCACACGCATGGCAGATTGTAGCGGAGGCGGCGGCAAATTTCGACCAGTCATTTGGAGTTTAGCCAGTCGAGCCTTAAAAACCAGCTCTGTTACGGTTCCGCTGAAAGCGGAAATTGACGTTCATTGCGGAAAATGTGATATTATTGAGGAGGCAATTATGAAAATAAAACAAGGAATCGTTTTGGGGGTGGCATTGGGATTGGCAAGCTCGCGCGTAGCGCTGGCAGACCCGAGCGCTCTGGACCTGATCAAGAGAGGCGATGACTACGTCGGAATCCAATCCAAGGACAAGGTTGTCCAGATATTTTCTGACAAATCAGTCGCCAGTCTGCAGCCGAATATCTGGCACATCGTATTTTATGATCCAACCGTCTTTTTTAAAACCGTGGAAGTAACATTCGAAGCCGGAAAGGAGACGGCCGTGGCGCATCCAATGCACCCGTTTCAAATGCCATCCAAGCCGACTCAGGTGATTGAT
>JBOHXA010000607.1:0-1854 GCA_050737335.1 Limisphaerales bacterium
GAGCAAGGCCGCACGATTGGTCCGCGAAGGAGCCAGAGCGGACTCACATCCGCTGCTACAGGAGACAAGGCTCATGGCTCGTATATGTGATTCACAAATCATGGAAATTTCCTATGAACCGTTGCCTGGTGGGCTGGGCAACGAGCAAGGCCGCACGATTGGTCCGCGAAGGAGTCAGAGCGGACTCACATCCGCTGCTACGGAAATCAGGGAACTCATCGCCGCACCCACAACGCAAATGTGCAAAGTCCGAAAAACATCGAGGGGGTCCCAAGGGCCAGCCAATTGAAATGTGGCGGCCCACTCAACCCTTCCGTCACAAAACAATTCGGGATGGCCATGGAATATAAGGTGCAGCCCACGAAGACGTTAAGGAGCAGCCGGACGGCAAAAAAGCTTCTCGAAAAAAATGACCACATAATGCGCAAAAGAGCAACATTCGAGCCAAAAAACACGGCCTCTCCTGCCATTCCCTCTCGCGTCCATTCCCAGCGGCTATCGTATCTCCTTATACCGCAGCGCCACGAAACCATGCTTCAACAACCAGTCCCGGTCATAGACGTCCTCATGGACCCTGGTGTAGTAGGCTGGGTCATCATCTTTCCCGGCGTGGCCCGCTTCGAGAACCCGCATTTTCTGATGCCCCGCATCCGCCCATCCCTCGAACAATATCACGTGGTTAAACGGCTTATTCACCGCGTCACCCGGACGCAAATCCTCGTAGTTTGGCAACTGTTGGCAAATTTCGCCAATGTCATACGTCGAACGCCGCGAATGGAGCCGCCAGCAACAACTCACCAGCCCGGAACAATCCACCCCGACCGGCAGCGCGCTGTCGCCATGAGGTTTTCGCGGCCCTTTAAATAGATAACCCGCTGGACGCCCGCGCCGAAGACCCTCGTCAAATTCCGCCAGCGTGCTGGCGCCATTCCAGCAGTAAGGCACGCCGTTATTTGTGTGCCCGTCTGCGTGCCATCCGCCCTGTCCCCAAAAGTCCGCGTCAGGCGTGTCAATCCAGACCCCGGCCTTGTCCAATCCGTGAAAGACATTGGCTGCGCCGCCCCGCCAGGCATGATTCGCATAAGCCCTGGCCGCGGCCAATACTTCCTTTCGCGTCACCGGCGGTCCCGGTCGCAAGTGCGCGCACCCGCTGATCACCGCGAGAATAAGAAGAAAAAAAATATTGAGCTTGAGTCCGCGTTTCATACGACAGTTCAGGGCAACCAGTTGAGACACGGCCATGTCCGTTTGTCAATCAAACATCCCGGCAACCAGGATTGTCGCAGACGCGGCGACTGCGGCGGTCAGAGCGAGCTCACGCTCGCTGCCACGGTGGCTGGGGGCAGGCGTTCGCGGCTACGGGAACCGGGAGGCGAGACGGCTACCGTGCGCGGCGAAATTAAGTAAAAATCGTCATGCTAGGGTTTTGCGGGCTTAATTTCGGTAAATGAAATGCTGAATTTCAAATTAAGGGGGTGGAAATGACGCGCTTTTGCTGGGAAATCGGCAGATGTGGGCTTAATTTTGGGGGAGGGTTTTTGGGGAAAAAAGCTTAATTTCTGGGGGGTGCGAAATTAAGGGGGGCGGTTCGGCAAAATTACGCTGACCACAAATCGGAGTTTCTTACATGGGACACTCCAATAAGGAGTGCCGGCTGCCACGAACAGTTGGTGGCAGCGAACATGAGTTCGCTCTAATTTTCTGGTTTTGGGACTCAAGCTGTACGAAATGAATCAGAGCGCGCTCACGCGGCGCTGCTACAAACGGTTGGGTGGCAGCGAACATGAGTTCGCTCTGACTTCTGGTTTTGGAACTCAAGCGCGTTCGAGTTCAGTCAGAGCGCGCTCACGCGAC
>JBOHXA010000608.1:0-7523 GCA_050737335.1 Limisphaerales bacterium
GGGTCCTGTACTCATCGTCCCCATTTTTATCACGGGAACACGACCGGTAATAGAGGGCAGCTAAATCACCGCTTACATATAGCGCAAGCGATTGGCGCAGGGCAGGCGTCTTTGCCCGCCAATTTCAGCCCCCAATCCATTCGGTTCGTTGACAAAGCGCAAACCGCCTGCAAGCGTAAAAGCTTGCAGGCGGTTGCGCCTATGGCATGGCATGAAAGCCGTTTGAAGATTTACTTTTTCCGGCGCGCAAACAGAAGGCCTCCCAGCCCCATGCCAAGCAACGCCATGCTGGCCGGTTCAGGCACAACCTCAATTTCCATGTAGCTGATTCCAAAATTGTCCGTCACGTCGCCCGGACCACTCGAAGCGGTGTTGTATAACCGATAGTTGATATAATTGATGGGACCGGAGTACGTGCTATCCAGGGTATATGCCGGGGCGCCGTTTAAAGGCGTCATCGTCAGTTGATACGTTGTTGCCGAGGTCAGCGTCAGATCAATCCGCACACCGTCAGCGGCCGTCGTTGGACCCGTCATGGATGTTGGTTTCGAGTGAGCAGTGTATGTGGAATCATTAATCGCCCAGTTTTGAGCGCTGTTGTAGTAGTTAAAAACTTGCGCCCGGATTGCCGCGGTGTTGTCGCCGCCCGGAGCGTTGGTGGCGCTGTCGGCGAACATTATATCCCAGCCGCGGTATGTATAATAGCCCGCGGAGACCGAGGGGTTCTGTAGGACGGTCTCGAATGTCTGGCCTACCTGCAACCCGCCGCCCTCATCAATGGAACGTCCGACATCGCTGATGCCGCTGCTGGAAGAAGTGTTGTATAATGTCCAGGCAGGTCCAATAGCGCCTGCGCTGCTCATTTCCTGGCCGGAGCCGCCACCGGTGCCGTCAAAACTCCAGGCGCCAAAGCCTGTCCCGCCGTCCTGTCCAGCGGACCACCCCGAGCCGTAGGTCGGGTCCGTTGCGCCATCGTACGCGATCTGTCCCTTGCCCACAGTGGGCAGCAAGGCCGTCGCGCCGGCAGCGCACGCTATGACCGCGCCACTCATAATGTGGCTTCTCATGGTTTTCCTTCCGAGGGGGGTCGGTGTAAAATGACTTCTCATATTTTGGGGCTGGGTTTTTGGTTCAGGTTATGGTTCGCATCCTACCGCATTTGCATAGGGTTTGACTATTAAATACCATAAAGTCACAGTCTCGGCTATAGCTCAATTGGACTACTTGTTCCAGTTTCGAGCCAAGACTTTCTATTTAAGCCATTTCCGGCTGTTTTTCATAGCCCCGGGCCAGCCGGTCATATCGCGCGCAATCATTTATAATTAAATGCCCTCACAAACCGTTCCAGTGACGGCAAATACGGCTTAAGATATTTTTCATAGTTTCGCCAGCGGCCAACGGCTGTGTGGTACAGCGGCTTTCGGACATCATCACGTGAGGGCGAATTGACCCGCCTGGCCATGGCGTGCTCATAAAACTTCAGCACGTTGTCCTCAAATCCCACCCCGAGAATGTCCAGGACTGATCGGGCCACAGCCGGCAGGTCCGCAATCATTTCCTCGTAACGAACGTACATCCATTGGTTTGCCATGCGCGGGAGCATGTCCAGCCAGAATCCCATCACGTTGGCATACTGCTTGACCGTGCCTTCGAGGCTGAGATAGGCCGAACTAATCGGCGTGGGCGGCAGGGCCTGCATAAAACAGCTAACGACGACATCACGTGGATCGCGCAATGCGACGAGAAATTTGGTCTCGGGAAAGACCCGCACAACCATGGGAATGAGCAAATTCATTCCCGGGTTCTTGTCCACTAAAAGCCGCCCGCCAATCCGGCGGCCGAGGAACATTTCCATGCAGCGAAAGTAGTTCTCCCGCGCGGAGCGGATAACTTTGGCCGGAACAGTGTCAAGCGCCTGAAGAATGCTTGTGCCCTCCGGAAAATCACGAATCAATGGCAAATAAGCGTCGTCGTGCATCAGCTTGGTTTCTTCGGCGCTTATGATGTTGCTGTGCGAGTCCAGCACCTGTTCGAGGAGGGTCGTGCCGGACCGCGGATGGCCGCAGAGCAGGGCGATACGCCGGAGCGGCTCCAGTTTTTCGACGTCGGCGCGCCAGCGGTCCATCACCGCGTTGGTAACACTCTGTTCCATTTCCCTTGCGCGGCTTTGCATGTGTTCAAGAACGGCGGCTTGCCGGGTCGCATGGGGACGCATAATCGCCTTGGCCTCCAGCAGCGCGCTCATCGCCTCGTCGTATCGGCCTTGCCCGTCGAGGAGTTTCGCAACTTCGTATAACGCGCGGACGCGGGCCGACTCATCCGCTTTCGGATTGGCCAACAGGTACCGCAATGCCGACTCGGCCTCTGTCACATTGCCGCGCAATTGCCGAAGCACGGCATCTTCCAGCAAAACGCGCGGGTCTTTGCCATCTATTTGTCCCGCGCGCGCCACCAGTTCGGCCGCCTCGTCGAGACGTTTGTCACGCATGTAAATGTCAGACAGATTGATGAGCGCGTTGACGGGGACGCCTTTCTTTTGGCTGGCGCGCTCGAGACAACGGATCGCCATGTCAATATTGGCGAACTCGAGACACATTTGGCCGGCGTCGGCCAGCGTTTGGGCGCGGTCCTGTGATATTTGCACCGCTTTTTCTATGCAGCGCTGCGCGGCGGCAAATTCGTAACGTTTGCCGTGGGCCAAAGCCAGGTTCAGAAGCAGCTTCGGGTTCCGCGGCTCCTTGCATGCGGCTTGTTGAAATAAACGGATGCTTTTTTGATAATCCTGCTGTTCCCAGGCGTCATTGGCTTCAAGGGAAATTCGCTGGACAGCGGAACTGGCGCGGCTGGGAAGGGTCTGAATCATGTGGGCAAAACGGGTTCCAAATTGTCGGTCGGCCTGAAGTAAATGTCTATGCCGATTTAAATGCAATAGCTCGATTGGACTATTGATGCTCCGGCGGCACCCTGATTCACTCATTAGCCAGCATTACGAAAACAGGTTATTACCTTTGTGTTGCGTTCATTGCCGCCTGGCCGGCGTTCGCGCGGGATTCGCTATTACGGCATTTTGACGCCGCGCCATCCGGATTTCCGCTGCCACAAGGCCAGGGACTGAAATGGGCGGACCCAAGGGATTTACACGAGGTCATCGTGGATTTTGCGGCTCCCGTCCCGGTCGGCGCTAAAGTTCATATCGAGTATTGGAGCAGCCCGTGGCCGCGGCAACGTCTGTCAAACGATCCTGAACTGGGCAGCGGCTTTTCCGGGTGGATGGAACTGGGCGATTGGTACAATGGCGGCTGGCGCGTCGCGGATTCCAGCCAGACGATTTTCGGCGACTCAATGCATTTCACTTTTCTTCCAATAAACGCCCATGAATATCCGGGCTTGACCAACTATTTCTCAACCGGACGATTCACTCTCAAAATCCGCATTCTCGGCGATAGGCCGCTTCCAAAAATTTTGCGGATTCAGGCACTGACCGATTCCACGCTCGCGGACCGTGCCGTCCGCGTTGTCTGGGAACAACCGCCGGCTTCAAATTTCCTGGCTGCGGCATTCAACGGGCGAATTCTAGGCATGGCAATGGACAAGCGAATGACCATTCTGCGAGTTGAAACCACGGTAAATTCGAATCTTTATACGTTTGATCGAACGCTCGTCACGCTCAGGAACGCCACCGCTGAATTTACCTTCAAAGTTGATGATTTGGCCAATGGCGCTCTGTACCTGCCCGAATACGGCGCGGCAATACTTCCGGGCGGTGATTCCCGCGATTATGCCACCGTTGCCGCGGATGTGCGTCGCGCGGGCCAAAAGACCCTGTACGAGCGCATCGGTGAAATGCCCGAGCAGACGTGGACGTCCGCCTGGAGCGGCATGCCGCCGAAAAAATCGCGCATCGAGTTCGGGCTGGGAATAGACGGCGGTCGCCAAAAATTCCGGCTCGAACCCAATGGCGACATTTCCTTCCGCATATCTGATCAATTCATCGAGGCAATTCCCGGGAAAGATACGCCCCGGCTTGTCTTGGAAAAACCTCCTGTAACGGTCCAGTTCCATCTGCCGGAACAACCGGTGGAGCGGCACATTCAGGGCGAATCCATTCCAATTTGCATCACCACGTGGGCGCGTGACGCAGTGCGTATTACGGAAACCGCCTTTGCCACCACCCTGAACGGCGCCAATCCGCATCGCGCGCCGGCGCCCGACGCTTGTGCCGTGGCCCTGCTTCGATTCGATTTTACAAACACGACCGACTCCCCCCGGGTGGCCAGGCTGCCCATCACCATCCTCAGCGACACAACCCTTGAACGTCTCCGACTGGACAACAAAGGAATGATTTGGGATCGCGATCTATTGCGCGGCCAGGTTGTCGCCCCCGAGTCTGCGCTGGACTCTACAAACCCTTCGGATTGGAATGTTTCGCTGGCTGGCCATGAAAGAAACTCCATTATTCTTAAATTGCCATATTTGCCGCTCGTCGAGCCATCTGAAGCCGCCGCGTTGGCCGCGCTGGATTTCCAACGCGAGCGGCGGGCTACAGCCGGGTATTGGCGCCGTGTTTTGAACCAAAGCGCCCGTCTCATCACGCCGGCCCCGGCCTTGACGGATTTTTATCGCGCCGTCGCCGGCCATCTTCTCATTAATTGCGAAATGGCGCCGTCAAGCAACCGTCGTTTCGCCCGCGTAGGCTCGTTCCGGTACGGCGTCTATCCAAACGAATCCTGCATGATGATTCTTGACCTGGATCGTCGCGGTTATCATCGAATTGCGCAGGAATGTCTCGACACATGGTTGCATTATCAAAGCACCGCCGGACTGCCTGGAGATTTCGATTCCACAAATGGCGTTCTCTACGGGGCCGGCGGTTACGAAGACGGCGGCTATAACCAGGACCAGGGCTGGATTCTGTGGACATTGGCGCAGCATTACCGTTTCACGCGTGATAAAGCGTGGCTGCATCGCGTCGCGCCCCATCTTGTTGCGGGGGCGGATTGGATCATTAACCAAACCGCGCGCACCGCCAATCGGCCTGACCTCGGCAAAGGACTATTGCCGCCCGGTGACCTCGAGGACATCAGCGATTGGTGGACGTGGCTTTCCACCAGTTGTTATACATGGCGCGGACTTGATGGCGCCGCCTGGGCGCTCCAACAAATTCGTGATCCAGACGCCCCGCGCATCCGTGCCGCCGCCGAGACCTATCATAGAAACCTCGTGGACAATTTTCTCGGCGCTTCCGCGCTCTCGCCGGTGGTCCGCCTGCGCAATGGCGTGGCGGTTCCGCAAATTCCTTCGTACGCCCAGCGCCGCGGCCGCAGTTTCGGCTGGATTCGGGAAACACTCGAAGGCGCCATGCACCTGATTATCACCAGGGCCATTGATCCCAACTCCGCCCGGGCAACATGGATTCTCGAGGATTACGAGGATAATCTTTTCCTGTCCGATCATTACGGCTACCCGATGGACAACTTTGACAAATACTGGTTTGGCCGCGGCGGTATTTCAATGCAAGCTTGCTTGCTCCTGGACCCGGAGGCTTATCTTTATCGCGATGATATCAAACAAGCCTTGCGCGCCATGTTTAATGCCATCGCCCTGAATCATTTTCCCGATGTTCACATGAATGCCGAGCATGCGCTTCCTGAAATGGGAGATTGGCTGGGAGACGTCTATAAAACGTCTGACGAGGCAAACATTTGCGGGTGGTTGCGCGAAATTTTTGTCCGCGAGGATGGAGACGTTCTGTTAATTGGCCAGGCCGTTCCGCGGGATTGGTTGAAGACAGGCCAAAAGTGCGGAATAGAAAACACCGCCACATATTTCGGAAATGCCTCGATCCTCTACCTCGCCGGTTTGAATCGTATCACGGCCAATCTTCAGGGCCCCACGCGGAATCCCCCGCGCGAAATCCGCGTTCGTTTCCGCGCGCCGGGAGAAAAACCGCCCACACGCGTCACGGTGAATGGCAAAGCATGGAACAAGCTCGACGGCGATTGGGTCATTCTTCCCGGCAACGTCGGCCGTGCCGTCATCATTGCGCGGTATTGAAGCTGGAGTCATGACGGCGACGCGCGCCGTTTTTGCCACGGCGCGGCGCCCGGCTCGAGACCGGGTCCAACGCCGCCACCATGCTTTGCGCGTACCAGCGCGCAAAATAATCGTTCGGATGCAGCGGGTCATTCATGCAATCCTTCGGCTTTTTGGCGGCATAAACCCATTCGCTGATAGCGTGCATGTCCACAAATTGCGCGCCCGCCGCGGTCATGGTCTTCATTTTTTCGGCATATTGCCCAACGACGTTCCAGTATCCTGAATTAGTGGTGTAAGCCGGATCAAACCGCAGCGGTGAAATCAAAAGAAATTCGGCATTTGGATTTTGCGCGCGGACTGTGTGGATGATGGCGCCAATGTTGGCCGCGAAGATATTGGCGGTAACGCTCCAAAAATCATTTTGGCCGAAGGCGATCAGCACAAGGTCAGGGTTCAGCGAATTCACCATGCGTCCCGCGTAATCTTTTCCCCATTGCGATGTCGCCCCGCTTTGGGACGAATTGTAAAACTGAATTTCCCGGTCGTGATAAATCTCCGCCAAACGATGGACAAACAGTTCCGGCCACGGCGGCAGAAACGGACGAATGTGCGACAATCTGCTTCCTCCATAGCCGTGAGTAATGCTGTCTCCATAAGCCACTATCGTCAACGGCTCGCGCGCTTCCAGTTTATGCATGGTGTGAGGCAGGCCCTCGCCGACAAACTCAGGAAGCGGATGTTTCCAGGCGTCCCTGTGTTCGTAAGTGACCATGACTTGCCTGCCGCCAACCACATTCCATTTTAATTCGCCTTTTTGCAGGTCCTCTTCCCGGACTTGCGGCATCGCTGACGACGCGGCGCATGTCAAAGTCCGGCCGCGGACCGTATAGTCCGTGCCCTCGGAATAATTCGTGCTCAATCCGTAGTCCTGGATCGAAATGATTCTTGTCGGATGGAACAATAACCGCCCGATAGCCGGCCTGCCGCGCTGCGAGAGCATGAGAACCGCTTCGTCATAGACTTTAGCGCCGAGCCAGAACGGCTGCATGGCCTGGTCTAAATTGCAGGCGGGAGCCCGGCCCGCCCGGTTTTCGTTCGGCATATCCAGTCCAACCTGATGGACGCACACTGTCCCTGGTGATTCGTTGGAAATGACGATCTCAATCCACTTTGTCAGCGGATGCGGCTGCATGTAGTGCCGGATCTTTTGCGGGTCCGCGTCTTTGACATTGATGTCATGGGCTGAATCTACTTTCATGACCTGGCGGCCATTCTTATCAAGAAAAAATAACGTCAAAAGCCATCCGTTTGTGTATTGGGATTGAATGGTGGCCGACAAGGTGAATGGATTGCCGCCGCCGGTTTCAATGCGTTGAGTCAACATCCCGGCGCCCGGCCCGATGCGCGCCAATACCTTTCGGTCCGCGCTGTTCGTTTGCAAATGAACATTGCCGCTGGCTTGCCAGCCAGTTAAACCGTCTTTGAAT
>JBOHXA010000609.1:0-6968 GCA_050737335.1 Limisphaerales bacterium
GAGTAAGCCAGGCGGGCCAACTCATTTTCCCGGCCCGTTGGAAAACTCTCGACCGATTCGACGCGCAATTCGCCGGTCGTGAGCGTTCCGGTTTTATCCAGCGCCACCGTATTGATTTCGGCCAGTTTCTCCACCGCGGCGCCGCCGCGGAATAAAATACCCTGGCGCGCGCCAAAGGCGATGGCCGCCAGGACCGCCGATGGAATGGACAGAACGAGCGCGCACGGCGAGGAAACCACCAGCAATGTCATGGTGCGATAAAACGCGCTACGAGCGCCGGCCACATCCGAAAAGGGATGCAAATGAAAGCCCAGCCACCAAACGAAGAACATGGCCAGCGACAGGAGCAGCACGAAATATGTGTATCGGCCGCTGAATTTGTCGGTGAATTGCTGTGCGGGGGCCTTTTGTTGCTGGGCCTGGCGGATGAGCTTGATGATCTGCTGGAGCGCGCTTTGGGCGGCAGGCCTGGCAACGACGATTTCGACCGCGCCCCATAAATTAATGGTTCCGGCCAGGACCGATTCGCCGATTTTCTTTTCAACTGGCGTGGATTCGCCGGTCAAGTTCGATTCATCGGCCGCGGTCGCGCCTTTGGCCACTTCGCCATCCACCGGGAATTGCGCGCCCGGTTTGATGAGCAATCGCATTCCGGCGCGGATTTCTTCGACACGCATTTCGCGCTCGCCGCCCAGGCGGTCAATGACGGTGGCAATCTTTGGAGCATCCCGGAACAGGGAGCGGATTTCTTTTTGAGTGCGCCCGAGGGCGAAATGTTCCAGCGCGCCCGAGAGGGAAAATAGAAAGAGCAGGATTGCGCCTTCGGCCCAGGCACCGATACATGCCGCTCCCACGGCCACGGCAATCATCAGGAAATGCACGTCAATGGCCCTTTGGCGCAACCGCTCCCAAATCTCCTCAATCTGATAGAAACTTCCGGCCACATAAGCGGCGGCGTACAACATGATTTTGAAGGGATGCGGCGTCACCGCGCCCGCGACGGCAAAGAGACCGCACAAAATGGCGGCGACCATTTGGGCTTTCCATTCGTTGATGTGCTCATCGGCGCGCCCGGCGGTTTCCAGGAACTCGACGTCCCTTGGCACCACACGCGGGAGCGGCAGGTCGCGCCAGCGCCAGAACGACGGCGCGGTGGGACAGGTGGCGCGCGAGACGGTGGCGCCGCCGCCCGCGCGGCGAATCACGATGTTGCGCCGTTCAGCGCGCGAAAGCGGGGTTTCACACCGCTCACACTCATCGGCCCCTTCAAGCAATGCACAGGCGCGATTCTCAATGACAGCCTGGATTTTTTCGGTCACACGCCGGGTCAACGCTTCGACGCCGGCCTGCGGCATGTGTCCGAGGGTGGCGACGGAAATTTTTTCATGCGCGGGATCAACCGTGATTGCCTCGAGGCCAGGTTCATTGGCCAATGCATCCACGACCGAGCGCGCCAGGCAGGCGCGGCCCGAGGACAAGGGATCATTCGCCTTCCGGCGATCTGATGGAACGGTTCTTTCGGCCGTTTTCATTCTCTATATTTTTTAGCACATTGCCTCGTTGGAGGCGAGCGGCATCGGCGAACAAACGGGGCGCGAAGCGTGAATGCGCGTGGCAATAATCAAATGTGAATCCCCAAAATAACTTACGCCATGCTCACGCGAACGTCCTGGCGCGGTCTTGACGGGTTTTGGCTTTGACGAAGACGATCTCAGTTTCCTTGATGTTTGGGATTTGGAGGCTTTAGGAATCGGATAAAAAGGGACCGATGGGCGGCATTGGCTGGCCGATGCCGCGGTTTCCCCGAGGATCGGCGCGAGCCAGACTCAACAATCCACGTGTTCTTCGTGGATCTTCGAGAGAGGAAACGATTGACTGCCGCCGCCCTCAATTACCGTCTTCGATAGGAACGCGGGTCATTTTGGTCTCGGCTTTGGCGGCCGGAACGTCGACGCGGAGGAAGCCATTCACGTAGCAGGCCTTGGCGCGCGTCAGGTCATAGGCGGGGGTGACTTCAATCACACTTTCAAAGGGGCCGTAGGAAATGGCCATAACCAGGAAATTGCACTTGGGCGCCCGGCACCCATCCGGACGGATTCCGGCAATGCGAAGGCGATTGCCCTCGACTGTGATTTCGAGGCTGTCGCTTTTCATGCCTGCCAATTCGACCTTGATAACCAGACCTTCGTCGGTCGAGTAAACGTCCGTGTTTGGAAACCAGTGACCTGATGCCGAGCCGCCATGACCACTCACGGCGGAGTTGGGCGAGACAAAATGCACCGTCGAGCTGACTTTAGTAACGGCCATGTTCTTAATTATAGTTCAAATATCAGAACAGGCAAGCCGGACCCGCCTGATTCTCTTGGAACATAACCGCAAAACGCAAACGCGCAAATGGAATTTGATTTTATTCGGGCAAATAATTCTTAACCTTAATACATGTTTGTCCACACGCACCGGGTGACTTACGCCGAATGCACAGTCGGCAATCACATTTACCATTCGCGATATCTGGACCTGCTCGAGGCGGCGCGAGGCGAGTTTTTGAGGTCACTGGGCACGACGGTATTGCACTGGCAAAACCATGACGCGATTTTTCCGGTGGTGGAGGCGCGGTTGCGTTACCGGTTTCCGGCGCGATACGACGATGTGCTGAACATCGAAGTGTGGCCTACGCTCGTGGACAAGGTCCGTGTCAATTTTGGGCATCGGATTTTAGCTCAAAACGGCAAGTTGATTGTAGAGGCAGAGACTTTTCATGCCTGCACCGGGTTGGATGAGAAACTCCGGCGTCTGCCCGCCGAATTGGCAGAGAGATTGAAAACGCATTTGGACAGGCTGGACACCCTTCCCGCCACGCGGGCGGAAAACGACACACAACCGTAGCAGAAGAGGGTTTCAGGGTGTTGTGTTCCTGAACAAGGACCATTTGGACAGCCAGGATGGCTGCCAGACTATTGGGCCGGGGCCGCGTTCGCAGAAACATGTTTGAAAACGAATTGTTCCACGCGACGCGAGACGGTTTCTTCGTCGAGGTCCTGGATGCAAAAGGGTTTTGGAAAGCGGCAAGAGTCCGAACACGGTTTAAAGGGGCAAGCCTTGCCTTCAATGTATTCGGCGCGGGGATGGAGGGGGACCCACCACTCAGGAAGTTGCGGGCCGAATATGATGAAGGTCGGCACGCCACAAAGCGCGGCGAGATGGCCCGGGCCGGAATCGTTGCCGATGAAAGCGCTGGCGCCCCTGGTCAAGTCAATGAGTTCCAGGACGGTTTCCGGGGCTTTGACGCTGGTTTCGCCATTTTGTTTCCACCAGCTTTCCTGTTCGGGATTGCAGACGATATGGACGCACAGGCCCATGGCGCGCAATTTGGCAGCCAGGCGGCGACAATACTCGAGGGGCCATACCCGGACGGGCCGACCGGCGCCGGTATGAAAGACAATGCGCTGGTCGCGCGGGGGAAGGGGCGAGGGCAGTTCGTAACGAGCCGGTAATTCGAGACCAATGGCCTTGCCGAGGACGCGCCAGCTTTCGTAGCTGTGGGATTCCGGCGCAGGACGGGCCAGAGACCTGGTGAGAAAAATGGCGCTGCCAATGTTGGGAAAGCCGATTCGTTCCCTGGCGCGAACGAGACTCAAAAGGAAATGGTCGCGCGGGTCTCCGCCAAGGCGCGCCCCAAAAAACCAAAGTCTCGCGGAGAGGCCGATGTCGAACTTTTCAGCGGCAAGCGAGCGGACGAGCCGAACCAGTTCCCTGAGGGGCCATCGCCAGAAATAATATTTTTTTTCAAAGGCCGTCCACGGCGCGACAAAAGGAACGACATTGATTTGCGGCCAGAAGCAACGTTGCATGTCCAGGGCGTATGGCTTGGCCAGGAGCGTCACATCAAACCGCGCCGAAGCCGCGCGCAAAAACGGCGTGGCGATGGCTAAATCGCCCAAGCCCCATAATTCGATGACAAGCAGTTTCGGTTTCAAGGAATGGGACTGGTTAATTCGACGCATTATATCATGCATTAGAGCATCGGCAACGGTAATCGTTCCGCGCGGATTAAAAAACTTTCCATTGGGAAAGGCGCGGGTATGTTTTGTCCATGCAACGAGGCGCCGTTCGGAGGACAAAAATTATTTCCACCCTCGGCCCCGCCACGGATTCGGCGGAGATGATCGGCAATCTCATTGACGCCGGTGTGGATATTTTCCGGCTGAACATGTCGCACGCGCCGCACGACTGGGTGCGGCGCGTGGTTTCGGACATCCGGGCCGCTTCCGGGTCGCGGGAAAAGTTCGTTGGCATCATGATGGATACGCAGGGGCCGGCCATACGGACGGGGGACCTGGGCGTGCCGCTGGATTTGCAGCCGGGCCAAAAATTCACGCTGACGGTCCGCGGTGAACGCGACCTGGAGCAGCATTCGGTGGACGTGAACTATGAAAATTTCGTCAACGACATCAGCGTGGGGGACGTGGTGTTGATTGACAACGGCGCCATAGAAATGAAGGTGCTCGTCAAATCCGGCAACAAGGTGGAATGCGAGGTCTTGACCGAAGGCAAACTGGGCAGCCGCCGCCATATCAATTTGCCGGGCGTGAGGGTCAGCCTGCCGGCGCTCACGGCCAAGGATATAAAGGACGTGAAACTGGGCCTGGAGCTGAAGGTGGATTTTATCGCGCTTTCATTTGTGCGGGAGGCGCGGGACCTCATGCAGTTGCGAGAGATGTTCGAAGAGAAAAACGCTCCGTTTGTCATCGCCAAAATCGAGGACCGGGAGGCTCTCAAAAATCTCGAGGCGATTGTGCAGGAAGCCGACGGGATCATGGTGGCGCGCGGAGACCTGGGGATTGAAATTCCGTACGAGGAACTTCCCATTGTCCAGCGGCGGATCATCAAAACGTGTTTGAGGGTCGGTCGTCCGGCCATTGTGGCCACCCATATGCTGGAGAGCATGATAGAGTCGCCGATGCCGACGCGCGCCGAAGTAACGGACGTGGCGAACGCCGTATTCGAGGAGGCGGACGCGATCATGTTGAGCGGCGAGACGACGGTGGGAAAATATCCGATCAAGTGCATCGAGGTTTTTGACCGGATTGCCATGCGCATCGAGCGCAGCGGGAGCGCGCAATTCCATGACCTGGCCGAACTCACAACGGCCCGGCAAAAACTCGTCAAGAGCGCCGTGGTCATGGCCAATGAATTGAAAGCGGCGGCGATATTGGTCTTTACCCGCCACGGCAGCATGGCGCGCTATGCCAGTTGGATGCGCCCGCATTATTCGCCCATCTATGCCATCTGCGATAATGCCGTTTGCGCGAACGAATTGACGTTGAATTGGGGTGTCACGGGCTTCGTTATGCCCTTTGACTTTATTGATCCGCAGAACACCGTTGAAATGGCGCTAAAAAACCTCGCCGAAAAGGGAAAATTACAACCGGGAACCACTGCGGTCATTATCGGCGCCATCTCGGTGGGAACCGAAATCGTGGACGCTGTTCAAATGCGGGTGGTTTGAAGTCAGGCGGCGGAGTTTGAATTTGCTTCCCGTACCGGCCCGCGCCATCTGGAAGCGTCATCCTCCAGGCTGATTGCGGAGGCGTTTGTGCAAAAGCGCAGGCAGCAATGGAAGCAGCTAGTGTAGTGTCTCACAAACAACTGGATTTATTTTCCCTTATTTTTTCGTATTCTGGGACGTGTGCATCCGGGTTTGATCCGCTCCAGGGTCTGTTTGCACCGACTCAGTTTCTCGATGATCGATTCCACTGTCGCCGTCCATACGAACGGTTTGGGGTCACTATTCCAAGCGGCGAGAAACTCCTCAATGGCCTTCTGCAAATCCTCGACGCTGACAAACACTCCCCGGCGGATGCGTTTGCCCGTCAATTCACCAAACCACCGCTCCACCAGATTTAACCAACTGGAACTGGTTGGAACAAAATGCGGAATGAAACGTTCGTGTCGCTTGAGCCAGCGCTGGACGCGGGGATGTTTGTGCGTGCCATAATTATCCATCACCACATGCAAGGTCAACCCCCGGGAAACTCCGCATCCAAGCGGTGCAGAAACTTCAAGAACTCCTGATGGCGATGGCGCGCATCACACTCGCCAATAATCTTGCCTTGCGCCACTTCCAGCGCGGCAAACAGAGTCGTCGTGCCGTTGCGCTTGTAATCGTGGGTCATGGTCCCACAGCGTCCCTTCTTGAGTGGCAATCCCGGTTGTGTGCGATCCAAGGCCTGAATTTGGCTCTTTTCATCAACACAGAGCACCAACGCCTTCTGGGGCGGGTTCAGATACAAGCCCACGACATCGGTCAGCTTTTCTAAGAAATGCGGATCTCGCGAGAGTTTGAATCCTTTGGTTCGGTGCGGTTTGATTTGGTGGCTTTGCCAAATCCGATTCACAGTGGCTTTGCTCACCCCCTGGGCTTTAGCCATGGTCCGGCAACTCCAATGAGTTGCCCCCGCAGGCTTGGTTTGGAGCGTCGCGTCCACGATCTCCTCAATATCTTCTGCGGTTAGGACTGGCTTGCGCCCTCGCCCCTGAGCCACTTCCCAGAGGCAGTCGGGTCCCTCGCCGACAAAGCGTTTACGCCACAAAGCGACTGTCTTGACATTCAAGTCCAAGTCATCGGCGATCAGCTTGTCCTGCTGGCCTCCGGCAGCGGCCAAAACGATCTGACAACGTTGCGAAACCTGCTGCGGGGTGTTGTGCGCTGCCACCCAGCGCCCCAACTCCAGACGGTCGGTTTCGGCGAGATTCACAAGCGGTGCAATTCGCGGCATCCGCGTAAAGTATCACACCAAAACTATAACGCCAGTTATTTGTGAGACACTACACTAGTTTGAACCTGCTTCGCACATCCCCGGTCTCCATCTCATTGCGCTCGCACCCAACACGGCTTGGGTCTGACACCCCTGGATGAGCCGCTTCTAAACAGCTTTCCAGCGGGATCAGGTCGGTCGGACCTTGTG
>JBOHXA010000610.1:0-4229 GCA_050737335.1 Limisphaerales bacterium
GCTGGCTTTGGACGAAGCCCGCCGCCATCACCACTGGAACCAACTCTGGAATTAAGAACAATGCGTAAATGCGCCCGGAAATTCTTCCAACTGCGGTCAAACCGCCGCAAAACATCGGCGCGCGGAACCGGATGCCCGCCTTGTTTGACGCGGGCGGCAATCCGGCGCCGGGCCAATTGCGGCGAAGCCAGACGCAAGAAAACCATTTCCATGCGGTAGCCGGCGCGCTTCCAGCGTTTGAGGCGCTGGAGATAAGCCAATCCGCTCAAGGTGCTCTCAAGGGCGAAATCTACCTGCGCGCGAGAGAGGCGATCCAATTCCGCGAGAAACAGGCGACCGCCGGCCAGCGCCGCCAGTTCCGGGCGCAACGGCGAGAGGCCGCCCGCGATCAAATCGGCGTTCACAAAATGAATCACGCCGGCTTCCTTGGGCAAAAATTCGCGGGCGAACGTGGTTTTACCCGCGCCGTTCGGCCCGGCGATGATGAGGCAGCGCGGCGTTCTGGAGGATGAGCCGTTCATTTCAGCGCCGCAAGGTTAAGTCATTTCCTGCCGGATTGGAAGTAGTCGCTTCAATTGACCAGCGGAGACCCGATAAATGTAGAGGCAACGACGGTGGGCCGCGCCTGGCGGTCAGTGTTCTCCAGCACGCCCGTGCAACTGCTGCCGCAACCGGCTGTGCAGGCGAGACAATGAACGCCGATTTGAATCGCCCAATTTTCAAGATGCTCCGGCGTCACGTCCCAAAGTTAGAGCGGCTTGCCGTTGCGCATTTGCATTTTCAACATCGGGTTGAAATCGCAATCGTAAATCCCGCCCATCCATCCGACGCTCAACGTGGAGCGGCACATTAAACCTTCGACAGTAGCCGGATTGAAATTGTTGGCCAGTATCTCCAGATACTCGTCCCATTTGCCGTGGCTTCGCAAATCCACCTTGAACGAAGCTGGCGCTGCCGATGCCTGGGAACAACTCTTGCCGCATCTGGAAGCGGCGATGTCCCGACTTGCTGAATGTGATCGCGCGCTGCTGGCGCTGCGTTTCTATCAGAACAAAACCGGGCCGGAGGCCGCGGCGCTGTTGGGCATCCGTGAAAACACGTTGCACAAACGCGTGGCCAGAGCGTTGGACAAATTGCGGATGACCTTTGCGAAACACGGCCTGGCACTTTCCAGCGACACGATTGCCGGAGCCATTTCCAGTAATTCCGTTAAAGCCGCACCAATGGGCCTGGTAAAAACCATTTCCGCCGTGGCGCTGGCCAAAGGCGCGGCAACTTCAGCTTCAAACTTAACCCTCGTCAAGGGAGCATTGAAAATTATGGCATGGACAAAAGCAAAAACTGCGATTGTTGTTGGCACCCTTGGTCTCGTTGCCGCAACAGCGATCGTGGCAACTGTTTCAGAACTTCCCGGACATGAAGCTCCAAATTCACGAGCCGCCTCGTTAACCGAGATTCAACAATTATTTGCTCTCGCCACCGCAGGACCCGACCGTTGTGAGATCGAGGCAGACATTGAAATCATCGCGCCGCCTTATACACGGCGTTTCGGACTGGTGTTTGAACCGCTCATGTTGCGCAACAATCAGGACCGCAACGATTGCCACCGGACTTAAGCGCCTGCACCTCCAAACTTGTGATGTAATCCGCCGGGTTTGCGCCTGCGGGCAGGTGCGCGACGATTTTTTGATAAAGCGGGTCTTCAAAACTGGTCATGGCTTCGACGTAGCCTGGCTTGGATTTGAGAACAATGTCCGTCAAGCCGACCTCGCGCGCCATGCGTCCGGTTTCGCTGACAAGCGACGCACCAGCAACACAGCCGACAAGCGCTTCGACCATCTTGAGCACTTCTGCGGGCAATGGCTTGAGTAACGCCATGTCAGAAACAGCCACGCGCCCGCCCGGTTTGAGCACGCGCGCGATTTCGCGCCAGACTTGCGCCTTGTCCGGTGAAAGGTTGATAACACAATTCGAGATGATTGCGTCCACGCTGGCATTCGCAACAGGTAAATGCTCGATTTCGCCCAATCGGAACTCGACGTTATCCAAGCCGGTTTGCTGGCGATAGCTCGCGGTGTTGCGCCGCGCTTTGACCAGCATGTCCGGCGTCATGTCAACGCCGATAGCTCGGCCCGTTGCGCCTACCATGCGCCCCGCGATGAACACGTCAAAGCCGCCGCCGCTGCCGAGGTCGAGGACAACCTCGCCGGGTTTGAGTGCGGCGAGGGCGGCCGGATTGCCGCAGGAAAGTCCCATATTTGCGCCGTCGGGGAGAGCTTGAAGTTCTTCGACAGAATAACCGAGTTCTTTGGCGAGCTTGTCGCTGTCTTGCGGTGACGAACCGCAGCACGAACCCCCCGGGTTGCAACAACCGGCAGAAATGTCCTGGGCAATCTTGGTATAGCCTTGCCGCACCATCTCGCGCACAGCTTCCGAATCAATTGTAGTTTTCGAATCACTCATAAATGTCATTTTTGTTTTCCGCCAACATGGGCCACTTGTTCCACCCACTCGCATTCACAACTTATGTTTTTGAGTCGCTTCAGATCCGCGCGGAAAATCGGATGGGTCTGCACGCAGTCCTGCAAGCAGCGCAATTGCAGGTCGAGTTCCGTCGGGGCCTTTTTCGGAAGCTGGTAGATCATCCATTTCTCGTGGCGCTGTGCGACTACCAAGCCGTTGGCCCGCAAATATGCAAGGTGTTTTGAAACGGCGACTTGAGGCGCATGCAAAATGTTTTGAAAATGGTAGACGCAGAGCGGGCCTTGCGTTAGGAGGTGAAGGATGCGAAGACGGGTCTCATCGCAAAGGCAGCGGTAAATTTGAAGCAGCTTCATATACTGTGACAAACATATACGTTATAAGGTATATAATGTCAACCTCGAAAAATGTTTGATTATAGAATGGCGTGGTTGCACGAGCGTTCGTCACGGCTTCGGCGCGTTTCCTGGGTCCTGGCCGGCAAGGAATTCTTTGGCTTCTTTCGGCGGCAATTGTTCAACCTTGGCAATGCGAGGTCCGCGCGACGTGAATGCGGAATTTTCTTTTGGCGGCGGCGGGCGATTGGCGGCGGCTGCCAGCGCGGGTTTTGCAGGCACGGCGGGCGCATTCGGAGCCGGAGTCCGGGGAACCATCACCAACTGCTTGGAAACCAATGACAGCGGAAACGCTCGGGCAGGCTGACATGGCATCAAAATCTGATAATCTGATTTTATGCGAAAGACAACCATCAGTGTCACGGACGCCGCCCGCAATTTTGCCGATTGCGTCAACCGCGTCCACTATCAAAACGTTACTTTTGTCCTGCTCAAAAACGGCTTGCCCGTTGCCCGGCTGGTGCCGGACAGCGAAAAGGTTTGCGCGGGTCGTGACTTGGCCGGGGCGCTGGCCGGAACTGACCTGCCAGAAAATGAAGCCGCCGCCTGGCATCGGGATTTGCAAAGCGCCTGCAAAACCATCAGGACCCCGGCAGACAAATGGCAATAATTCTGGATTCGGATGTCATCATTCGCGGCGAGAAAGGGACGTTTGATCTCCAGCGTTGGGTGGCTTCCAGACCTGATGAACAATTTGAAGTGGCCGCCGTCACCGTGGCCGAACTCTGGCACGGCGCGCAACGGGCGACTGGGACGCACAAGGTGAAGCGGCGGCAATATCTGCAAACCATTCTCGCGTCGCTGCCCGTCATTCCCTACACTGAACAGACGGCTTGCGAGCACGCGCGCATTTGGGCGGAATTGGAGTCGTCCGGCAAGATGATCGGATTCTACGACGTGATTGTGGCGGCGACGGCTTTGGAACGAGGCAGCGAAGTGGCCACGGTCAACCTGCGGCATTTTGCCCGAGTGAACGGATTGATGGTTATCCAGCCGCAATAAAATGGCTTGGATTCCACCTCAGGGTTGCCAGGCAAAATTAGCCGTTCTCGACGGCCGAACCGGTTGCGCAAACCAGCCGTCTGTTATTGTTTCAACCGGAAAAATAAATTGCCCGTTGGTGATGCGACGTTCAGATAATTCGTGCCGTTGGAGGTTGTCCAACTGCTGTTGACAGACCAGCCATTGGCGTTGGCCGGATTGTTGTTCTGCTGCAACGTCCAGCCCGGCACGTTTTGCCAATAGATCGTGACTGCATTCCCGGCATGGCTGATGGCATCATGCTGGCCATTCGTGCAGCTGACGGTATTTGTGACGTTTTTGCTTGTTCTTATTCCACAGGTGTAGTTATAG
>JBOHXA010000611.1:0-1777 GCA_050737335.1 Limisphaerales bacterium
CCGCAGCCTTATGCCAACGGGAATGGGTATGCACGCAAAAGACTTCCTGCGCCCCCAGTTGCCCGCCTCGTCACAAAAAAGAAACTTATCCCATTTGGTTGGTACGGGGGAAAGTTTTCCCACCTGGACTGGTTGCTGCCGTTTCTTCCAGATTGCCACCATTACTGCGAGCCCTTCGCCGGATCCAGTGCAGTTCTTTTAAACCGGCATCCTTCCCCAGTGGAGACTTTTAACGACCTTGACGGCGAAGTCGTGAATTTTTTCCGGGTGCTCCGCGAGGAAAAGGAACGCCTAATTGAGGCCATTGGCTTAACACCGTTCGCCCGGGAGGAATTTTCCATCGCCTGTGAGATCTGCCCCAGCCTGGTCCCCCTGGAACGCGCCCGGCGCTTTTACGTGCGCGCCCGGCAGGTTCGGACAGGACTCGCGCAAACGGCGAGTATTGGCCGTTGGGCGAATTGCAAAAATACAAGTCGGGCCGGCATGAGCGGCGTCATCAGCCGATGGCTCGGCGCGGTCGAAGATTTGCCTGCCGTGGCCGAGCGGTTGCTCCGCGTCCAAATTGAAAATCGTCCGGCTAATGACGTGGTGCGGCTGTACGATTCGCCCACAACACTTTTCTATTGTGATCCCCCGTATGTCCATTCAACGCGTGGCGATTCAAAGGCTTACGGCTTCGAAATGACCGACGCGCAACACGCTGAACTTGCAAAAGTGTTAAATTCGGTTCAAGGAATGGTCGCGTTTTCCAATTACCCCGCGAAACTTCTCGATGGCCTTTACCCTGCCCCAAAGTGGCACAAAACGGTGACCTCTGAACGCATCGCCCATTCAACCAAAGGCAAGCGCGTCGAGGTTCTATGGACAGATTACGACCCGCAAAAGATCAAACGGAACGGCCCGCATTCTGATGGAGAATTGTTTCCCCTTGCTTGAGGCGTCGCTAAAACGCGCCCAAAAGAATCTCGGCCATTCCTTTATTCACGATGAGGAAATCGCCGCGCGCGTGCTCTCGGTTGTAAATTGCCCAAGTAACAGGGCTGGCGCGCGACTCCTTATGTCGTGCGTTCTCGCGAAAATCCACGACTCAAAGTTTGATGTCCGAAAGCCATATACAAAAATTGGCACAAGAGATTCCTTTTCCGGTCGCTCTTATGACGAGCAGTTTATCGGGGAATTTATTACGCGCCACAATCTCCCGTGCAATTCAACGACGGCATTCCTAACACCGACTTTGCGGAATATGGACCAGACGCTGACGACCAAAATTTTTTTAGTCGGACGCCCGGCGGCCATGTACCAAGATGCGCCGCAACTGCTGGCCGATGTCCAAACGGGCCGAGTTTCCGCGCAAGGCGTATTGGATGAGTCCATTCGCCTTTTGTTGCTGGAGCGTGGGGCGCGAAAGACGCGACTAAAAGCTTTGTTCTCGGGCGTTGGCCGGATTCCCGGCGCGCTTCCGCTTTCATCGGAGGACACGGTGAATCTGATTGATCAACACCTCCACTGTAAAGGCTCAAGCCGTTTACCGGCATTGATAGTCGCGGCTGCGTACGAAGCCGCGAAGGCAAAACTCGGCGAGCATGTCCTAAATCTCACCGCCCACAATGCCGCCGATGAACAGACCGGGGCTGTTGGTGACGTGCAAATAACCCTCTTGGGGGAAGACCAGGTCCTCACAAGCTATGAGATGAAAAACAAACCTGTTCAGCGTGGCGACATTGACCGCGCTCTCCAAAAAATCGCCGCCCAGGGAAAGCACGTCCAAAATTATATT
>JBOHXA010000612.1:0-4789 GCA_050737335.1 Limisphaerales bacterium
GTCCTAAACCGCCCGCGGCGGAATAAATCGAACATGAGGCCTTGAGCGGGAAGCGTGACCCGAAATCGCCAACCATTTCGCACTTTATCAACCAGATTTGACCACATGCCTCGACGGGAAACTTCTCTGAAATCCTCGCGCGTCACTTCTAATTTTTCAGGCATTCAATGAATTGTATTTTGGTGCCTGGGCGGTGTAAAGTAATCTTCAAAATCTCGCACAAAGTTTGCAAAACACGGCATTTTTGCCTTAAACTGCCTTGATTATGGATTGGCTGGCCCATTTTTTTTGGAATGATGTCATTTGGCATGATGGCAAGTTCCTCGGCATTGAATGGAGCGTCTGGAAAGTGGTTGGCTGGGCGGGCAACGCCACCTTTTCCTGCCGGTTTCTCGTCCAATGGTACGCCACCGAAAAATATAAAAAAGTGGTCGTCCCGGTTGTCTTCTGGTGGTTGAGCCTCGTCGGTTCGCTTCTGCTTCTGGTTTACGCGCTGCGCAAAACCGATTCAGTTTTCATTTACGCTTATTTGTTTCCGTGGATTCCCTATACGCGAAATTTAATCATCCACTATCGCCATCAGAAGGCGCATTCCGATTGCGCGGATTGCGGAAAAAAAGTGCCGCCTCAATCAAACTTCTGCCCGAACTGCGGAGCAAAATTGAGGGTTATGGCGCCAGCGCCTTAGCCGCTGGGTTTGGGACAAGCCCGTATTTGATCAGGACCGGACGGAAGGTTGGATGCGTGGTCCCGTAGGTGACCAATTGTTTCTCGAAATTCTGGATCATGGTCGCGTTGTTGCGATATTCCTGAATCATGGCCATGGCGCTGGGACGAATGGCCGCCAGGTCCTTGCTCTCGATTCGGCTCTGGTAATAGAGGTAGAACACCAGTGTCGCCGCCACCACGATCAACGCCACCAATAATAAAAACACCTGCCGCTGCAGCGCGGCAACCAACTGGCTCACGTCCGTAGCTGTCGTTGAAATAACGGGATCATTCATGGGAGTGACTGGGCGTGGAGGGTTTGGTTGGAACCGATTTTAGGATGCGGTCCAGCTCTGCGCTGGGGTATTTCTGATAGTAGGCCTTGGCCTCGGCAAAAACGCCCTGGGCTCGCGCCAGATTTACCTTGCTGGCAATGGCGGTCTGCTGCATGACGCGGGTTTCGTGGCTGACAAACGCCACGTTCAGCGCCAGGACGACGCCCGCAACCACCAGCACCCCCAGGACGAACGTCAAAAAGGCGTTCAATGCGTCAAATTTCATAGGGCCGGAATGTAGCGGAAATGCAGCCGTTGTCCACTTGTTTTTTGCACAAATAAATTGATTTTCGGCCCGCCAGCCGCAACATTTAAAGGCTCAATTATTTTGTGCCGAAAGAAGAGCCAATTGAATTGACTGGAAACGTGACGCAAGTGCTGCCGGGCACCATGTTTCGCGTGGCATTGTCGAACGGGCACGAGGTCCTCGCTCACATCTCCGGCAAAATGCGAAAAAACTTCATCCGCATTTCTGTCGGCGACAAAGTGAACGTGGAAATGTCCCCGTATGATCTCAACAAGGCGCGCATCATTTACCGCCACCCCTAGATCGGCTTGAAACCCATGCATTCTCAGCGCCTTTCCGAAAATCTGGGACGGCGTTGCGGTTGGGGACTTGGGCTATCTACACAGAGCCGCGCGCGTCAGCAAGCGAAGCCAACGGCGAAATACCCAAGGCCGCAAAATCCCTCCCTCACGGTCGGGGCTCAGTTGGAGGCGGCGCAGAGCCGCGCGCGTCAGCAAGCGAGGCCAACGGCGATTTACGCAAGACCGTTAAATCCCTTCCTCACGGTCGGGTCTCAGGCTGATCGCAAAAAATTTCCGGCCATGCCACAAAACTCACAACCTGGTTGAATCATGCGAATCCATTTCTTCGGCGCCACGCGCACGACCACCGGCTCGATGTATTTGTTCGAGGTCAACGGCAGAAAATTGCTGATGGAGTGCGGCCTCTTTCAGGGCCATCGTGAAGAGGAAACCGCCCGTAACTGTTGTTTCCCGTTTGATCCACGGCAGATTGACGCCGTTGTCCTGAGCCACGCCCACATGGACCATGCCGGCAATTTGCCAAACCTTCGTCGGCAAGGCTTTGCCGGCAACATTTACTCGACGTTTACCACCCGCGATCTTGCCAGCATCATGCTCGCGGATTCGGCAAAAATCCAAGGGGACGACGCCATATTTGTTTCGAAGCAGCGCGCGAAAAACAATCTTCCGCCCGTCGAACCCCTTTACACTGTGGCGGACGCGGAGAGGGTCATGGAACAATTCGTGTCCATCAATTATGAGCGTCCGATCCAGCCGTTCGAGGGCGTGACCGTCACGTTTCGCGATGCCGGCCATATTTTGGGTTCAGCTCAAGTCATCCTGGATATGGCCGACGGCGGCAAAAAATTTCGCTGGCTCTTCAGCGGAGACGTTGGCCGGGGTAACGATGACATTCTTCGCGATCCGGCGCCGACGGCGGGCGTGGACCTTTTGCAAATTGAATCCACGTATGGCGGGCGCGAGCATGCCGGGCGGGAAAATGCCGATGACACCGTGCGCCGGCTGGTTTCGGAGACCCTGAACCAAAAGGGCAAGGTCATTATTCCCGCATTCTCGGTCGGGCGCACCCAACAGATTGTCTATGTGCTCCATCAACTTGCGCTGGCCGGCAAACTCCCGCGCGCGCCCATCTTTGTGGACAGCCCGCTCAGCGTCAATGCCACCGAAATTTATCGGTTGCATCCCGAATGTTTCAACAATTCGGTGAACGCCTTCCTGCACGAAAAGGAAAATCCATTTGGCATGTCGAACCTGACGTATATTCGGGACGTGGAGCAGTCCAAAAAACTGAACAACCTCAAAGAGCCCGCCATTATCATTAGCGCCTCGGGCATGGCCGAAGGCGGTCGCATCCGGCATCATTTGAAAAACCACATCGGCTACGCCAATAACTTGATTCTTTTTATCGGCTATTGCGCCGAACACACTCTCGGCGCGGCGATTCTCGCGGGCAAAAATCCGGTAAATATTTTTGGCGAACCTCATGCCGTTCGCGCCAGGATCGCCTCCATTGATTCCTACTCCGGGCACGCGGACAAAAACGAGTTAAAGCGCTACGTCGAGCGCGTTTCGGGAAACGTGAAAAAAATCATTTGTATTCACGGTGAAGAATCCCAATGCCTGGCTCATGCCGATAGCCTTCGCGTCATGAGGCCAAACGCGGAGGTTCTGGTCCCGCGTTACAAGGATGTCCTGGAAATTTAACGAACGCCTTCCGGGAAATCCGAAAACATCGCGTCAAATTGGAATCATTTCGGCAATGAATCGCGAAATTGTTTGGGTGATTTGCCCGTGGCTTGTTTGAAGGCGACGCAAAAGCTGTTGGCGCTCTGGTAACCGCACATGTTGGCCAGGACTTCGAGTTTATGGTTGGAATCCGCGAGCAGGCGTTTGGCGCGCTCGATGCGCACGCGCTGAAGTTCCTGGCCGGGAGTGCGCCCCACGTTTTCGAGAAAGGCCTTGTGCAAGCCGCGGCGGGACATGGCCGCGACACCCACGAGGTCCTTGACGCTAATGGGCTGGCTGGCGTGTTCCCAAATGAACCGCAGGCTGTTGGCCACTCCCTTATGTTTCACAGCCAGAAGGTCGCTGCTTTTGCGGGTGACAATGCCCACGGCCGGCACCCGGATCGGCTTTGCCGGCGTGTTTTTGCCGTTCATTAAATCCTCAAGCCGGGCGGCGCCGGTATAGCCCAGCAACTCGAGGTTCGTATCCACGCTCGATACCGGTGTTTGAATGGCGTCGGGAGCGAGCAGGTAATTTTCGGCGCCCACGATGGCGACCTGTTCGGGCACGTTGAGCCTGGCGCTTTCGCAGGATTCAAGGACTTCAAGGGCCTGTTCGTCGTTGGCGGCGAACACGGCCAGAGGGCCGGGGCTGGCTTTGAGCTGGCTGATGAGCCATCGCCGTTTGCGTTTCCACTGCTCCCGGTCATCGCGATAATCCGGCGAACGATGCCAGCGCAGCCACGCGCACTCATGCGCCGATCGTTTGATGGCGCCCACAAAGGCTTCGCCCCGCTCTTCATAGGACCAGTTGTCCGTGTCGCTGTAGAACATGAAATGACCGAAGCCGCGCGAAAGAAAATGCTCAGCCACCAATTGCGCCGCGTGCGCATGGTCCTCCAAAACGCGGGCGAAGGGCAGATGCCTGCGCCGGTAACTGAAATCCACCGTCGGCTTTTTGGCATCCACCACGAATTCAGCCAGATCGTCTCCCGCGCCCAGCCACGCCAGAATGCCGTCTCCTTCCCATCCCCACGGGATGACTTTTTCGCGCGTGAGATTGGCGGAAAGATGCCAATGATGTTCCTGGGCGAATTTCTCGATGCCCCGGTGCAAACGATAGTCGTACCAGCCGAGAGCGACGAGGACGCGCTTTTGGGTTTTAGGCATTGCCTAAACGATGGAGAAGCCGTCGGCGGTTTTCAAGTTCTTCCCGGCGTGCGCATTCGCAAAGCAACAGCGGCGCGCCCCGAGCAGGCGGAACGGTGCCAACGCCGCAAAATTCCTCTCTCACGGTCGGGGCCGGGTTTGATGCGCACCAGAGCCGCGTGCGTGAGCAAGCGAAGCCAACCGCGATAGACCAAACACCACTAAATCCCTCCCTTACGGTCGGGGCTCGGTTTGACGCCAAAGGCCCATGTTGCGCCCCCGGATTACCGCGGATACATGAGGCGATAAAATACGGTGCCGTTG
>JBOHXA010000613.1:0-3897 GCA_050737335.1 Limisphaerales bacterium
GCCAGCGCCTGCGACCGCGAACGCACGTGGAGCTTTTCGTAGATTCTCCGAATGTACGTATTAACCGTCTGAACGCTCAGTTCGAGAGAATCGGCGATTTCCTTGTAAAGGTATCCGCGGGCCAGAAGCTCAAGCACTTCCTGCTCGCGCGGCGACAGTTCAGCCACCCCAGGCATGGTTTCGTGGCGAAACGACTGCACGACTTTGCGCGCTATGCTGCTGCTCATGGGCGACCCGCCGTTATGCACCTCTTTGAGGGCGGCCAGAAGCATCTGACGCTGCGTTTGCTTGAGCAAGTATCCGCTCGCCCCCGCCGATAACGCCCTGAAAATGTGATTGTCATCCTCATAAACCGTCAGCATGACAAATTGCGTTTCGGGCAGCGCTGTTTTCAGGCGCCGAATGCATTCGATGCCATTAATGCCGGGCAGATTGATATCCACCAGAACGACAGACGGTTTCTTTTCGGGCAACGTCGCCAGAGCGCTCTCGGCATCGTTGTGCTCACTCACGCAGTCAAAGCCATCCGACCGGCGTATCCAATCCGCGAGAATCTCCCGGGCCGGGGCGTCGTCTTCGATTATCGAAACCGTCACGTTCATGGACGTTCTCATTCTATCCTCATTCGGAGAAATTGGCGTGTCACGATTTTTCGGGACAAGGATGCGTCGTCAATTCGATTCATTCTGTCCGAATTATCGCAGAATCCCTGCGCCAGCGCCAAGGGTCAATGAAAATTAATCCGTAATTGCTCCCCCTGGTATCTCACGACCCGGTCGGCGATGGGGCTGAATGAAAATCCAACCAGCCTATTTCTCGAAATCATCACAAATTGGAAGGTCCGATTCTTTAGCATTCCGTCAAACCTGCCCTTGCGTTTGCCAATGGTCAGGACATGGGCCGAATCATCCCAGTGCGCCGGAATGGTGGCAAACGCGCCCTTTTCATACTTGTACGTCAAGCCGTCGTCCTCGTAGAGCGTAAAATCACCATCAGCGCCCGTGTAGATAAAGAACGTCAGCGGATTGGGCGGCTTCTGGCCAATATATTGGATGTTGGGTCCAAATGGAACAATGGAACCAGCGCGGACATAAACTGGAATCGCATCAAATGGGGCCGGCGCCTCAATCGTTTGGCCGGCTGCAAAGTATTTGCCACTCCACGCGTCGTACCATCCGCCTCCCTCCCGCGGCAGATACACCGGCCGGCTTCGAGCCTGATACCTCGTCACAGGACTGATCAGCAGGGCCGGCCCAAACATATATTCATCGCCAATATCGAAAACGTTGGTATCACCCGGAAAATCCATCACCAGCGCGCGCATGAAAGTCCCGCCCTGCTGCGTGACCTTTCCGGCCAGCGAATAAATGTAGGGAAATAACCGGTAACGCAACCGGTCAAATTTTACTTCCGCCGCGTACGTCGTGCTCCTGTCCCCGCCAAATTCCCACATTTCCCGGTTCGGATATTCCCCATGCACCCGCAGCAACGGGACAAACGTCGAAAACTCAAACCAGCGCGCGTTGAGTTCGCGCCATTCATTGAAATCTTTCCCGCTGGAAAACCATGAGGGAACGGAAAAACCGCCGCAATCCATCGTCCAATACGGCAATCCGGACAGACAGAAACCCAAACCGGCGGTGATTTGCGCGCGCATGGCTGTCCAGGTTGATGATGTGTCCCCCGACCAAACTGCCGCCGCATAGCGCTGCATCCCGGCAAATGCCGAGCGAGTCAAAATAAAAACCCGCTGGTCCGGCTTCGCTTCTCTTTGTCCCTCGTATATGGCGCGGCTGTTTTCCAGCGGATAGGCGTTCAACATCGCCGCGCCAGTGCCCAATGCCGTCGGATGCATGTATGCCCGTTGCCCCTCAAGCGTCGGCGTCGGAAGCATGTCCGGCTCACTCGCATCCATCCACCAGCCATCAACTCCTTTGCTAAACAGCTTTTGGTTGATCTGCGACCAAAACATTTTTCGGGCGCCCGCGTTGAACGCATCATAGAAAGTATCCGGATAACCCACCCAGTCGCGGATTTCGTGCGCCAGATTTTCTTCATACAGAAAATGATGAGCGCGCATGATTTCAAAATTCGTTATCCCCGCGTAAAATTTCGGCCAGACGGAAATAGTCAGCCGCGCGTGATATTTGTCATGGATGTCCCGGATCCAACCGTCCGGATCGGGAAATCGCGCGGGATCAAACTCATGCGAACCCCATTGGTCCTCCTTCCAATAAAACCAATCCTGCACGATATTATCTATCGGAACATTCCGCGCCCGATATCCGGCCAGCACGTCCAGGCTTTCCTGTTGGGTCTTATACCGTTGCCGGCTCTGCCAGAATCCGAACACCCATTCAGGCATCATCGGCGCCTGGCCGGTAATTTGCCGATAGCCCGCTATGACCTTGTCCAGATCCGGCCCATACATAAAGTAATAGTCAATCCCCTGCCCCACTTCCGACCACAAAGACGTATCCGGATCATGCGAGGGCGTTTTCCAAAGCAATTTGACCGTTTCCATGCCTTGTTCCTTTGTCCATTCCAATTTCAAATGGTAACGGCGCCCGGCCACAAAATGCGCCCGCGCCACATTCCACCATGGAAGCCAGCCCTGCCGCCAATGCGATATCACCAGCTTACCATCCACCCAAAGCTTGATGCCGTTGTTCGAAAACGTCTTCAGCATGTAATCCCCAGTCTCATTCGGCCTCACATAACCCTCCCAGCGCACGCTGACATCACCCTGCGCCGGCAATCCCGGATAAATCATTTCATTCGCATTAGTCGCGCCGCTGGGAACGGCGATGTCTATGCGCGAATCCAACCGGGTGCCGATCAATTGCTCAAAATTCTCTCCGGCGTAATACATGCCAGTCAATCCTCCGGGCCGTCCGTCCTTGTCAAACAATTGCGATGACGGAATCGGTTCAGCTTCCCGCAAATCACCAAAACGCGTATAAGAGGTATTGTCCCAAAATATCCCGTAACCGCGGCTCGAAAGCAGGACTGGAATTGCAATCGTCCCGTTATGCTGCCACAAGTCCAAATCGTAGCCCTTGAGATTCATCAGCCCCAATTGTTGTTGTCCCAGTCCGAACAGCGCCTCACCGTCATTTGCAGTCCATTCCTGCCGCACGTGAAACGTGCTTTGTCCCTGCACAATCGCAGGCGTCATCTTCCGCCCGCCCTCTTTTTCAGCCAGAATCAATTGGCCGTCCGAATCAAAAAACGACACCGCTCCCGACTGAAGATTCACGGCCACGGTCAACACGTCCGTTTTCAGAAATCCCATGCCGCGAGCCGAGCCGCGACCATGAGGGAACGGACCTTTCTTTCCGTCGCCCAATGTCCACGTCCAATGGATTTTGGCATCGTGACGTCCGCCCGCCGCGAGACTCTTGCGGGAAAAAAATGAGGCATCCGGCGACGCTGCCACTCGAATCACGCTGGCCGCGCATACTTCAAGTTTTAGGTATTGACCGCCAATCGGAATGACGACGCCATCCTTTAATTTCTCAATACCCGCCGCCCAGACGCGCCCGCCCAACGCGACTGCCAGCACACCCGCGCAAAGCAAGGAAACGATTTTGCGAATTCGGTTCGTAAGCCCCCTTTGCGGTGCGGCGGACATGCGTCCTCCCTGATTTTTTCGCGGCTTACTCATCCGGCCCCTCTCCGCATCCGGCCTCTCCGGCAATTGGCGGATTATTCCCCGGCTTCCAAGGGTGCGGGCGGGATCTTTCAAGCCGACGTGGTACAAGGCTCTGACCGGCAAGTCCAGGGGAATACACATCGCGCGTGAATATCAAGGCTCAAAATCCATGTCAAGCAAGCGCCTTGTCGCTAAAATTGAGGACAAGCGCTCCGCTCCCGATCATGATGAAATGATAGCGA
>JBOHXA010000614.1:0-1368 GCA_050737335.1 Limisphaerales bacterium
TCGTAGGCCATCAGGGTAAATCCAGCCAGATTGGTAAGAATGCCGGCATACCATTGGTTCCGAACCGCGGTGGAAGGCCAGTTGACCGAGGCGGAACTGTCCAGCCAATCGGCCAAATCCGCGGAGATCAGGACATTCGTTTCCTGGTTGGAATTCAATTCCGCGCGCACCCGCTGGTAAACACCGGCAAGACTGACCAGCATCTGGTAATTCGTCCCGTTGTTCCACGTGGACAGGCCCCAGGGCTCGATGTCCAGGTGAACGCCCTGACATTGCGCCGCTGATGGCCAACTCTTGTTGAAGTTCACCATTTCCACCAAAAGGTTATTGTCGCCGGAACCAAAGGTGTCATCGGAGATCAGGAGTTGTGATTGAATGCCGTTACTACTGAGCAGGCTGTTCCATTGAGCGAGCGCGGTCTTGCCGGATACGGTGGCCAATTGATCTCCATAGGAGCCATACACCCGGCGCACGCCCCATAACTTGAACTGGCCCACCGCGGCATTTTCCGGGGCGTTGGCGCCGATAATTGAATCCAATCCGAACGGGCTGCCGGGCGTCTTCCAACACCAAACGCCGCGATTGGTGCTCTGAGCGCAGGCGTCGCCGCCCGGCGAAACGATTCCCGGGCACGACAGAAGAAGAGCCAACAGCCCGCCCCTGATAACGGAAATTCGATTCATAAAGTCCGGGTCTCGAAACACTCTGCAATTGTTGGATTTATGGTAATCAACTCGAGAACTTCGGGCCATAGCCCATTTTGGGGGTGGTTCAACTTATTTGCAAATTATGCCCGATCATCCTCTCCATTGGGACCTTGCGAGTCGCATGCAAATTCGTCTGCGCATGGACAGCGGTTCCCCCCAAAACAGGCTATGGCAGGAGCGCGCCCGGATTGCTACAATGACTGCGATTTGGCATTGAGATTTCAAACCGTTGCGCACAAACTACGGATGGCGGAACCCGAAACTGACGATGAAAAATAAAAAGAACGCGGGGCAAAAAAAATCTTTATCTCCTGAATCACAGAAGCGTCTGGCTGCCTATACCACGGCTGCCGGTTTAGGGGCTTTGTTCAGCGGGCCGGGCGCCCATGGGCAGGTTGTGGAATCAACGGCCCTTGGGCCGTATCCGGCGACGCTCGCGGCCAGCTCGGGAACGAATACGATGGTCTTTCCAATTGACGTGGACGGCGATGGTTCAAACGACTTTCAGATCGTCATATTTCCTCAACAAACGGTATTCGCCAATCATAGCCAGGTGGTTGACGCCGAAGGGCTCCCTCCGGTCACAGGGACAACGAATCAGTTTCTCAACGACACCGCATCTTCTTATTTGCATGCGTGGCTTGGGGGAGAAAGCATCAGC
>JBOHXA010000615.1:0-1482 GCA_050737335.1 Limisphaerales bacterium
AAGTTCGCTCATGGTTGGCCGAAAGGGTGGCGAATCTCAAGAGGGCGCGTGGCCGTTGCGGGCCAGATCGGCGATGCAAAGGGCCAGAGTGGACATGGAGGTGAGATTGGCGCCGGTTAAATGCGAATCCGGGACGCGCACGCCGATATCACGTTCGCAAAAAAGGAGGAGTTCGACCAGGGCAAAAGAGTCAATGCCAGCCTGGGACAGCGGGCTGTTTTCATCAAACTGCTGTCCATCCGCCACAAAATTGGTCCGTGCGAACTGGCAAAGCCTGGCGGCAATCTTCTTTGGGTCTGTTTCCAGAGTCATGGTAACGATTATCCGAGCAGTATGACTTGGAATAGCTCGCCTTCAAGTGAAAAAATAGCGCGTGAAATGGAAAAAGACGGGAGCGGCGAAACAAAGTAAATCAATCCGGTCCATGACGTCAGGTCGCGCAGTCTCATGCGGACGGAACCCATCGGCGTCATTTGCTTTGACCAAAGTTTTCGTTTGGGCGGGGAACCTTTTATGTGATGCATTGCCCTCGTTTGAGGGCGGGAAAACTCAGCGTTTCATGGTTCCGGGAGGCGGTTCATTGATAATGGCCCAAAATATTCCGATCTGTTTGACCGATTCCACAAACTTTTGAAAGTCAACGGGCTTGACGACGTAGGCGTTGACGCCCAGTTCGTAACTGTGGACCAGGTCCTGTTCTTCCCTTGAGGAGGTGACCATGACCACCGGCACGTGCCGGGTTTCCGGATCACTGCGCATTTTGCGCAGCACTTCCAGGCCGTCCACCTTGGGCATTTTCAAATCCAGCAAAACGACCACCGGCAGGCCGTTGGCGTGTCCGCTGAATTTTCCGCGCCCGTAGAGGTAATCCAGGGCCTCGGCGCCGTCCCGCGCCACCACCACTTCGTTGGCCAGGTTGTGTTCGTCCAGGGCGGCCAGCGTCAGTTCCACGTCCCGTTCATTGTCTTCAGCCAACAGTATCCGTTTTAATGGCGCCATGATTTAAACCTTCGTTTCAGTTGTCGGTTTGGGCAAGGAAAAATAAAAGGTGGCCCCGGCATCGGGTTGGCTATCGGCCCAGACCCGGCCCCCGTGCCGATGCACAATCCGGCTCACGTTGGCCAGGCCAATGCCGGTTCCTTCAAATTCCTCCGCGCGATGCAGGCGTTGAAAGACTCCAAACAATTTGTGCGCATATTGCATGTCGAATCCCACGCCGTTGTCCTGGATAAAAAAGACATATTCGCCGTTGTTGGAATCTTCGCAACCAATCTCGATTCGGGCCGGGTCCCGGGGACGGGTGTATTTCACGGCGTTGGAAATCAGGTTCACCCACACCTGCTGCAACATGGTCGGGTCGGCGTCCACTTCCGGAAGCGCGGCGATTTCCCACTCGATGCGCCGTCCGTTGATTTCCGTTTTCAATCCTTCCACCGCTTCATGCACCAGCGAATCGCTGGACACACGGGTGCGCCGCAGTTC
>JBOHXA010000616.1:0-1726 GCA_050737335.1 Limisphaerales bacterium
GTTCAGTCAGAGCGCGCTCACGCGACGCTGCTACGATCGGTTGGTAGCGCCGCCGCCCAAAAGCGGTGGCGGAGACGCCAGGATTTACAGGATGAAATTTTTAGGCAGCGGATTGTCCGCGTCTTTATCCTGTTCCCATCCTGTTCATCCTGTCAAAAACTCCCCGTTTTTTCGGGGTCTCTAAAGCTGAAGGCTGGCGCATTTTTTGGCTTTTGGCTATCGTGCTCGGCGCATGGCTCCAAACGGTCCAAACGACCAAAAACCGCTCATAAAATATCTCATTTGCCTGTTGCTGGCTGCGATTACCATCGCCGCTTTTGCAGGCGTGGATCATTGCTCGTTCATCGTTTTTGACGACGGAAATTACGTCGTGAATCATGCGGCCATTCAACACGGCTTTTCCTGGAAATCCCTCAAATGGGCCTTTTCCAGTTTTGACTCGAGCAATTGGCATCCGCTCACGTGGTTGTCGCTCATGGCCGATTATCAATTCTTTGGCCTCAACCCCGCCGGTTACCATTTGATCAACCTCACTTTTCATGTTGCCAACGCCGTCCTCCTCTTTCTGCTCCTCGAACATTTGACGCGCCGGACGTGGGCGCCGGCTTTTGTCGCCCTCTTGTTTGGCATTCATCCCATGCACGTCGAATCCGTTGCCTGGATTTCCGAGCGCAAGGATGTCCTCTGCTCGTTTTTCTTTCTATTGACGCTCATGGCGTACGTCCGATATGTCGAGACGCAGTCCGCGGCCCCCTCAGGGCCGCGCGCGTCAGCAAGCGGTCCGGGAGTCGGCGACACGCAACGAATTGCCGTTCGTCCCTGGATGCTTTATGCGCTGACGTTATTTCTCTTTGTCCTCGGCCTGATGTCCAAGCCCATGGTTGTCACATTGCCATTTGTGCTTTTGCTGCTGGACCTTTGGCCGCTGCAACGCTTTGACACCCTCGCCGTGCCCGCATCCGCCCGGACAGCCAGGATGCCTGTGCCACTCATTTTGCGGCGAACGGTTCTTCCTCTAATAATTGAAAAAATCCCGTTCTTCGTTCTTTCGGCCCTGTCCTGCTATCTCACTTACCTCGCCCAAAGAAACGGCGGCGCGATCAGGGAGGCGACGGAATATCCCGTCCTGCTGCACCTCAACCATGCGTGCATCTCGTACGCCTGGTATATCCTCAAACTTTTTTGGCCCGTTCACCTTTCGATTTATTATCAGCTTTGGACCGGGAGATTTGGGCTGGACGTCCTGTGCTCCCTCGTGGCATTGGTCGTTATCACCGCGCTGGCGGTCTGGCATTTTCGCAAATATCCCTATTTTCTGTTCGGCTGGTTTTGGTTTCTGGGAATGCTGGTGCCGGTCATTGGCCTCGTGCAGGTCGGCAGCCAGGCCTACGCCGACCGCTATACCTATCTGCCTTACATCGGCCTTTTCATCATCATCGCCTGGGGCATTCCCGATCTTTTAAAATCATTCTCACGTGCCGCGCCTCCTTCTCGTAGCAGCCGAGGTGACGAGGCTCAAACTAATCCGACTGCCAGCGCCGCCCAACCTGTCCAACCATCATCCGAACACAATCTGCGCCCCACACCACCTTCTCGTAGGAGCCGAGGTGACGAGGCTCAAACTAATCCGGCTGCCAGCGCCGCCCAACCTGTCCAGCCATCGTCCGAACACAATCCGCACCCCACACCACCCTCCCGTAGGAGCCGAGGTGACGAGGCTCAAACT
>JBOHXA010000617.1:0-4877 GCA_050737335.1 Limisphaerales bacterium
GTTTTAGCCACGGCCTCCAGCGCGGCTTTCTTTTCCTGATACTCCCGGTCGGCTTCGGCTTTTTTTGCATCAAGTTCATTTTGCACCAACGACTCGGCGACAGTTAATATCTGTTCGACTTTTGGGAGAAAACCAGCGGGAAGGAGGGTTAAATTGACAGCTCCCCCAAAAAATAATTTCAGCGCGAATGTCGCGGACAATTCCGGCAGGCAATTTGTCAATTCAGATTCATTGGCTGCCAGCGTCTTAAAGCGGTCAAAAACCGATTTCTCCAATTTGGGTTCGGTATTAAACGTGACATAATGTTTGTCCGACTCCTTGAAGTTAATTTATTTGATTTTCATAATTGTATTTCGCCGGTTCTGGCTTCATGCGGTCGTCGCGATTGACTTTTTCTCAAAGAACATTCTTTCATGGCTCATGATCTCCCGTTGAAAACAAACCTGCTGGTCATTGCGTCGCGCAGATTCAATCTGGACACGGAAGTCTGCGTCTAGGCAAAAACGCGGCAACAACCGGGCGACGCCCAACAGGGTTTTTGGCAGGCGTGCGGGTTTCAAAAGATTTCCGGTGTCGTTCCCCCAGCGATTCAGCGTTTCGATGTAATCCAATCTGCCGTTGCTGGAATGTAGGAAATGAAAATAATCGCTCGCCGCCGCAATGATTTGTTCCTTGCCGTTGGGCAGCCACGAGCCGGGATAGAATTTAGCGAGCCGTGCAAGGATTCGTTCCGGCGCGCCTTCGGGCGCCGTCAGGCTCAACCGTTTTGGGTCCGGCACTTCCTTGCCCCACGTCATGGTTTGCAGAATGAGCCGGCCGCCGACAGGCAAGGCGTGGGCGCAAAACGTAAAAAAATCCCGATAGATGGAATCTTGTTTTCCCTGAACGTATTCATCCATTGAACAAAAATGCTCAAAAGCGCCGGTGGATATTATTCCGTTAAAAACACCAAGGGTGAACGGGCGCGCCATTTTCCAATCCTGGAGGGAAACTTTAAGTCCTTTGGCGGCGCAATACTTCGCTTGTGCGTTGGATAGCGTCAGTCCGAGCGCCTTTCCTCCGCGCTTTCTCACCGCATTCAACACTGGCCCCCAGCCACAGCCCACGTCCAAGATGCGGTCGGCAGGCTGAAATCGGATGCCATCCAGCACCCATTGATGTTTTGCATTTTGGGCGGCGGCTAGTGTCTGGTTGAAATTGCCGTCAAAAAAGGCGCAACTGAAGTCAGCGTAATCCCCGGAGCGCAACGTGTGAAAGAAATGCACCCAATCGTAAAGAGCTTCAATTTCGGGCTGTGTGGCCATATTACCTTTTCCTTTCTGTGGTTCACCCCTCTCGCGGCAGTTGTTGCCAAAGTTCCGCGCTCATCACCATGCCTTTGGCGAACACTTCGAGATTAAACTTTTCATTCGGTGAATGGGCGTTGTCGTCGGGCAAAGCGAGGCCGAGCAGCAGCGAATCGGCGTTCAGAATTTGTTTGAACTCGTCCACGATGGGAATTGAGCCGCCTTCTCGCGACAGCAACGGTTCGCTGCCAAACGCGCTGCGAAGAGCGTCCAAGGCGGCTTGAACTTTCCCGCTTTCCGGTGAAACCCAATACGGATCGCTTCCGGCAGCCGTCGTGATTTTCATTCGCACGGTCGGCGGGCAGATTTTTTCCAAGTGTGCGGTGGTCAATGCCAGTATTTTCTCCGGCGCTTGATGGGGCACGATACGCATCGTTACTTTGGCCCGCGCCCACGACGGAATAATCGTCTTGCCGCCTTCGCCTTGATGCCCGCTGGTCAGACCGTTGATTTCCAAGGTCGGTCGCGCACTGCGTTGCTCCACTGGCGTAAAGCCGGCTTCACCGAACAACTGCGGCACACCCAGGGATTTTTTGTAGCTGTCCACGTCGAAGGGATGCAAGGCAAACGCCGCCCGCTCGAAGGGAGACAACTCCAGCACGTCATCGTAAAATCCCGGTATCGTGATGCGCCCCCGCTCATCACGCAAACCCGCCAACAACTGGCACAAGGCCATCGCCGGATTTTCAATCGAGCCGCCGAAGGTGCCGGAATGCAAATCGCGGGACGGCCCGTGCAAAGTAATTTCCAAACCGCAAATGCCGCGCAGTCCGTAGGACAGTGTAGGATATTGAAGTCCGTAAAGGGTGGTGTCTGAAATCACGGCGGCATCGCAACGCAGTCGGGCGCAATGCTTGCGCAAAAACGCGGCCAGATTCGGACTGCCGACTTCTTCTTCGCCTTCGACGATGAACGTCAAATCGCACGGCAACTCCACGCCGGTCTTGAGATAGGCTTCCGCTGCCTTGAGATGCACGAAGTGCTGGCCCTTGTTGTCCGACGCTCCGCGCGCAAATAGCGAGTGGCCGACGATGCGTGGCTGAAACGGCGGTGTTTTCCAAAGTTCCAGAGGTTCGGGCGGCTGCACGTCATAGTGGCCATAAACGAGATAATGAGGTTTGCCGCTTCGCGCTTGCCGTGGCGTGTGCGCTATCACGACGGGATTTCCTTTGGCGCGGCAGAGTTCCGCATCCAGTCCCATCTTCCGACAATGAGCCATCAGCCATTTTGCGCAGGCGGCCAGCCCTTTTCGGTATCGCGCGTCCGCCGACACGCTGGGAAACCGGAGGTAATCGCACAGTTCGCGAACGAACCGCCCGCGATGCTGGTGCAGGTAGGCTTTGATCTTTTCCATATCAAGTGAGTGCATTTTCAGAAGTCTTCGCGTTGAGAAAATGTTCCGCGCTAAGGTCCGCGTCTCGCGGAACGTCGCAGGCACAACGAAAGCCGGTGAAATCCACAGTCAAAGCAACGGCAGGGCTGGCTTGGCGCATCGCGCAACGGAATTCCAGCTTATGCTGTTGCAAACAGGTTCCGCCGCGCAATACCCATTCATCGCCTGAATGCGGTGGATGCCGGTTGTCCATCGCGTGATCATCGTAGGCTCGCGGCTGATACCAGTCTTCGCACCATTCCGTGACGTTGCCTGCCATCTGAAAAATGCCGTAAGACGAGCGGCCTTCCGGGTGCGCGTTCACGGGAATGGTCGGCTCATTGGCGCCACGGCTGCCGCGACGCCAGCAAAGAAAGTCGTCGTTCCACTCGTTGCCCCACGGGAACAACCGGGCGTCCGTTCCGCGCGCCGCCTTTTCCCATTCGACTTCCGTTGGCAACCGCAAACCGGCCCACCGGCAATACGCCGACGCTCCAAGCCACGACACATGGACCACTGGATGCCGCTCAAATCCCGGCTCAACTCGCCAAGGTTCGCCCTCCCGATGAGGTTTGCAGATGCGGGTGAACGCGCCAACCCAAGGCCCAAATACCGCCACATCCGGCGACGCTTCCGAGAGAAAGCGCGCGAACTGTTCGTTCGTCACTGTGAAAACGCCGATGTAGAACGCCGGCATGAACAAATTAAACTGTGGCGTCTCGTGTGCCAGCGCGAATCGTTCATGCGGCAGTGCGAAGTGCGAGCCATCGCGATCCAAGCGGCGGGCGCTCTCGATGTCTTTCTGTGTTGAACCCATCGTGAACTCGCCAGCCGGAATCAGACGCATGGTGGAACCGTCGCGCGCGGCGATGAACGTCTCCGGCAAGGAGACGGATTGCAATTTGTTCACATGAACAACCGTGCCATGAATCGTAGTGTTGAGCGCGGGTGTGTGCCCGCTGGCTGTGAGTATGCCAATGCGTTTCACTTGTTTTGTTGCTTAAATTCCTCAATCCGTTCCCGATAAATTTGACGTTCGGCCAGCAGCCAGTCGTCCAATTCCCGTCCGGGAGCGCCATCCCGCGCCAAATAATTTTGATGTGCGCGTTGGCGGATTTCTTCTTCGGTGGGCGGCGGTTTGAGCGTCTTGATGGCTGTTTCGCCTTCGCGTTGCGGATTCTGTTTTCGTTTGGTTGTTTTCATTTTGTTCATTTCCTAAACCCCGCTGTCTTCGATAGACGGTCTTGTCGGGAGGCGCGCATCCGTGCGTTGGCTGCGGGCGCAGTAGGTTGCGGGGTGTTCCGCCGCCGGGGGATGCCAGGAGTCGCACGCTGGGAAAACGCGCGAGTCCCAACTCGTCCTGAACCGTCCTTTCATTTTGCGGGTTGGATGCCAGAGAAATTGGCGGACGAAAGCTAACGGTTTGCTGCCACTGAATCCGGAGGCAAATGGGCGTCGTTCTGAATGGCCTCACCACGGAAATTTCAGTTCCAAGTTCCAGATTTTTCATTGTCGTTCCTTTGTGATGGATGACGGCGCTGATTGGTTCTTCGCTGCGCCGGACGTGGGGGAAAGGAGGAGATTGTAGAAAGCGGGTTGAAAAACCTGCTGGTTGAAAAACTGTCCCGGCAGCGGCTTTAGTGAAGTTTCTTGCGGCTCGAATGCAGGCGTTGTTGCATGGGCCGTGAACGCAGGATGTGAACTTCACATTCATAACTCGCTACCAGGACAAATTTTCTTTGTTCAGTAGGAGTCATTAGCCGGAAGGCGCTTTACCCGTCAGCGGGAAGGCAGGAATCCATTGCCTTGCATATAAAATAACTTTTTTTGTCTAAACGGCAACAACTATTTTGTCTGCGTCGGCGGTGGCGCGTCGTAGGCGCAACGGATGCCGGTGTAGTGGATGTTCACGATGGCCGAATCGTTGCCGCGCCGGTGCGCACAGCGGAAACGGATTTTCTGCCAGCCCACGCAGATCCCGCCGCGCAGGACGCGTGTTGCGCCGTTGACTGGCGGACGCAGATCGCCAATGGCATAACGGCGGTAAATGTCCCATTGATACGGGTCGGCGCACCATTCATCCACGTTGCCAGCCAATTGAAAAATGCCGAACGGCGAGCGGCCTTGCGGATAAGCGTCCACCGGCGCGGTCGTCAAAC
>JBOHXA010000618.1:0-4386 GCA_050737335.1 Limisphaerales bacterium
CAGCATGGCAGCCAATGAAGGGTCCACCACCATGCGAAACGTTCCCGACGTGGCGATGGTCGCGGACAACGTTTTTATTGAAGGCGACGATGGCAGTGACGAAATTGTAGGCGGCACCAGTTGCGCGGCGCCGGCGTGGGCGGCTTTTACCGCGCTGGCCAATCAACAAGCCGCCGCCTATGGCAAACCATCCGTCGGCTTTGCCAACCCCGTCATCTATGCGGCGGCCAAAAGCCCGGGCTACACCTCCGATTTTAACGACATCACCTCGGGCAACAATTTTTGGTACCTTAGCACAACCAGTTTTCCAGCCGTCCCGGGTTACGATCTGTGCACCGGATGGGGGACGCCGGCTGGTGACAACCTGATTGACCTTTTGGCAGGCGTGTCTGACCCGCTGGGGGTTGCGCCGGGAAGGGGATTTGTCGCATTTGGCCCCGCCGAAGGCGCTTTTACAGCCAGCACCATTACATTTTCGCTGACGAATTCCAGCGCAAGCTCCCTGAACTGGTCTCTGATGAACACGTCGTCGTGGCTTAATGTATCCTCTTACACCGGTGCGCTGGCGGCTCATGCAACAGGGCACGTTACGGTCAGCCTGAATACGTCGGCTGACTCTTTGCCGGCGGGCACGTACGTCGGCGGCGTGGTCTTTTCCAACCAGACAAGCCATGCTGTCCGAACCCGTAATTTTGTACTGGTGGCCGGACAGAATCTGGTCCAAAACGGCGACTTCGAAGAAGCAGCTTATGAACTACCGTACTGGGCCCAAACCGGCGGGATTGGATTTTTCGACGAGCAGCCGTACCCCAGTTATAATAATGATTTCGTGGATGACGGCACGGCCACCTTTTACTCCCCGTATTCAGGAAACCAATTCTTCGTGTTTGGAACCCCCGGAACGCTTGGCGACATATCGGAAAATGTCCCGACCGTCCCGGGACAAGGCTACATACTTTCATTTGCGCTGTCAGATCCCGACGGGAATAGTGGCGCCACCGCGGAATTTTATGCGGACTGGAATGGCAATACAATTTATAGTTCGCTAAACCCTGCCGAATTTGACTGGTCCTATCTCACTTTTTATCTCACAGCCACCAGCACCAATACGCTCCTCCAATTTGCGGCCCGAATGGACAACCTCTATGGGTTCTGGGGTTTCGACGACGTTACACTGACGCCGATTCCATCGTTCCTGCCGAACATTTCGAAAGCCGGTCCCGATGCTGTCGCTCTGAGTTGGAACACACTGGCCGGTGTGCCGTATCAGGCGCAATACACCGCCAATCTGCTATCACCAAACTGGGAGAATATTACGACCCCGGCCGCAAACGGCGCGACCCTGAGCGTGACCAACGCCATTGCAGGCCCGGCGGCCTTTTATCGTGTCATTGTCCCATGATGCGCTCAATGAAGGGCGGCGCGGGCCTCCCTGTCGCCCTGGCTCCTGAAGGCCGTTCCGTTCTTCAGGGATTCCGCGCGGTATGCGGGCGGTAACGGCGGCGGCAGCGCCACTTGCAAAGAGCGCCGTCACTGCCAATGGCTCCGCGGTGACTTTTAGCTCGCCCGCGGCATCGTTTGCCTTTTTAATTTTCGCCCATGAAACAAAAAGCATACGCCGCCGCCGGCGTTGACATTGATTTGGGAAACAAGGTCAAATCCACGTTGCCGCAACTGCTGGCCTCGACGCATCGCCGCGAGGTGCTCGGCAAAGTAGGCGGCTTTGGCGGTTTATTTGCCCTGGACGTCAGGAAATACCGTGAGCCGGTATTGGTATCGTCAGTGGACGGCGTGGGCACAAAACTCAAAATCGCATTCGCCATGAACCGGCACGAAACCATCGGCGCTGATCTGGTGAATCATTGCGTCAATGACATTGCCGTGCTGGGCGCCGAGCCGCTGTTTTTCCTTGATTATCTGGGCACGGGCAAATTGGAACCCCATGTTTTTACGGAAATAATCAAAGGCTTTGCGCGGGCCTGCGCGGAAAATCGTTGCGCGCTCATCGGTGGGGAAACCGCGCAGATGCCGGGATTTTATCAGGCGGGCGAATATGACGTCAGCGGCACGGTCGTTGGCGTGGTCGAAAAATCACGGATGCTTAACGGCCAGAAAACGGCAAGGCCCGGGGACGCCATTATCGGAATCGCCTCCAGCGGGCTGCACACCAACGGCTATTCGCTCGCGCGGCGCATTTTCTTCGAGCAAATGGGCCTGCAAATTGACAGCCGTGTTCCCGGGCTAACCCGCAGCATTGGCGACGAACTGCTGAGTGTCCACGTCAGCTACGGACCGCTTGTGCAAGCGTTATTGAAAAAGTTTAACTCAAGATTCCAGGGCAAGAGGGGAGAAAACTCGAAACTGCCGGTCAAAGCATTTGCGCACATCACCGGCGGTGGTTTTCTTGACAACATCCCGCGCGTGCTGCCGAGATCATGCAATGCGATCATTCGCAAAGGTTCCTGGGACATGCCGCCGATTTTCAAATTGATTCAAAGCAAGGGCGGCGTGCCGGACGAGGAATTATACCAGGTATTCAACATGGGCGTTGGCATGGTGGCGATCGTATCGGCCGAAAGAGCGACTGACGTTTTGAAATTTATCCGGCGGCGGGAGAGCGACGCGTGGCTGATTGGGGAAATTGCAAAGGGCAAAGGCGAAGTAAAGTTGATGTAAGCGTATTACGTATTCGGCATGACTTGAAGAACCGTCAGGGCCCGCGGCCTGTCTGACGCAACAGGCGATGGGCAAGAGTCCCCGATTCCAAATTTTGCCCCAAATTATAAATGACGGGTTTTTGGCAATAGTGTCTGGTGTGGGTATGACGACGATTGAAGTATAAGTTCCTGCTTGCATCCGGCTGATGACGGGTCTTTACTTCAGCTATACCGGCAATCGGAACGATTTATGATCATCTACACCATCTGTCTGCTAGTCGGGTTGCTATTTACCGTCCTCAGCGTATTGTTCGGGCACTTTTTTGGGGGCACCGGCCACGTGACGGGCAGTGGCGGACACGTTGAAGCGGGCGGGGACAGCAGCGACGCGCCGGGGATGTCCATTTTCAGCCCCACATTGGTCGCATCGTTCGTCACGGCATTCGGGTGTTTTGGCCTGATTTTCTCGCAATTCCCGGCGACCGGGCCAGGTATTATCAGCGCGCCGCTTTCCATTTTTGGCGGCGTGGTGGTAGCTGGCGCGATGTATTTCTTTTTTGGCGCGCTCTTTCGCCACACTCAAAGCTCGAGCGAATCGCGCGTGGCGGCGCTTGTGAACACCGAAGCCACTATCATCACGCCAATTTCGCAAAACGGCGTCGGCGAAATCGCCTATGTGGTCGGCGGGACCCGTTATAGCGCGCCGGCCCGGGCGGAAGATGGCTTTTCCATTACCAACGGCCAGACGGTCAAAATCGTTCGCGTTGTTGGCGCCCAATTTTACGTGAAAAGAGTCCGTTAACCTCAATCGCAACAAACATCATATTTTATGCAATTCGCACCCCTGCTGGCTCAACTGAGCGCCGGTCACGACACCACCATTATCATCGTCTCGATCGTTGGCGTTTTTATTCTGTTCATGTTGTTTTACATGGTGTTGAGCCGTTACACCAAGGTGGGGCCGAACCAGGTGCTGGTGGTGTCGGGCATCCAACACCGGGCCGAGGACGGCACGAAGGTTGGCTTCCGAATCGTCAAGGGTGGCGGCACGTTCGTGATGCCGATTTTCGAAAAGGTGGACATTCTCTCGCTCGAACTGTTGACGATTGACGTGCAAACACCCGAAGTCTATACGAGCAAAGGCGTGCCGGTGAAGGTGGACGGCGTCGCGCAAATCAAGGTCAAAGGCGACGATATTTCGATCCGGACCGCGTCGGAACAATTTTTGGGCAAGCAAACCGATGAGATCCGGAACATTGCCACGCAGACTTTGGAAGGCCATTTGCGCGCCATCCTGGGCACAATGACCGTTGAGGAAATTTATCAGAACCGCGACGCGTTCGCCTCGAAAGTGCAGGAAGTGGCCGCGGGCGACACGGCGAACATGGGTTTAACCATTGTGAGTTTCACGATTCGGGACATCCGGGATTCACAAGGCTATTTGGACGCCCTGGGCAAGCCGCGCATCGCGCAGGTCAAACGCGACGCGCAAATCGCCCAGGCTGAGGCGGACCGCGACGCGACCATCCGCTCCGCGCAGGCCAATCAGGCCGGGCAGGAAGCCAAATTCCTGGCGGATACAAAGATCGCCGAGGCGCAGCGCGACTATCAATCCAGCGTGGCAATGTATCAGGCCACCGTGAACCAAAAGAAGGCCGAGGCGGACCTGGCCTACGATTTGCAAAAATTTAAAACGGGCCAACTGGTCAAGGCGGAGGAAGTGCAAGTG
>JBOHXA010000619.1:0-1391 GCA_050737335.1 Limisphaerales bacterium
CGCCAGTGTATGGATTAAAGGCTTCGCCAAAACCCCACGAGCGGGACACGGTCACGTAGGTCGAGTTCTTCGAATTCCACGTATGGTCAACGCGGCTGTCAAATTGGTAACTGTGGCCAGGCACGCTGGCCGCGTCGAAATAATTATTGGTTTGGGCGCCAGCCGGTCCGGTGTTGGGGAGCGGGAAGTAACTCATCGACTTAGTTGCTACCGAATTGAAGCGGTTTGTTGGGATCATATTGCCGGGAAATGGACTACGCGTATATTCCCCGGTTGCCGGGTTCAACGCTATTGTAGCCGGATCGTAGATTGTGGTTCCCAAGCTTGAGAAATCACCGTTGCGAAAGGCCGCGATTGGTACAGTGTAAGTGGCGCTGCTCGCTGACGCTTGATCCGTTCCCTGAAAGCCGAAAAAGAAGAACGTCTTATTGTGCCCGTTGTATACGCCAGGGATGTAAATCGGGCCGCCCAGCGAGCCGCCCCATTGATTTTGCCTGGAAACAGTCTTCGGCACACCCGCCCGGTTGCTGAAGAAGTCGTTGGCATTCAAAGCGGAATTCTGCAAGAACTCATACAAATCACCGTGAACCTGGTTGGTGCCCGGCTTTGTGACTATGTTAGTCACTCCGCCGCCAAACCGCCCATACTCGGCGGCAAGCGAGTTGTAATCGACGCTAAATTCCTCGACATCGTCCATGATTGGCGTGTAGGCGGCGGTCGTATTGCCCACGTTGTTCTCCGGCAAGATGATGCTAATGCCATTAATTTGCGTCTCGTTCACGGCGTTTCGGGAGCCGCCAATGTGCGGGGTCGAAGCGTTGCCGGTGGTGTTCACAGTAGGGACAAGTTCCTCGAGGGCCGTGGGGCTACGGCCCTGTATTGGGAGGTCCATGATCATCGATGTCCCAACGACCGTGCCGAGCGTGGCGGCGCTGGTCTGCAGCGCGGCCGCTGCCGCCGTAACTTCGACGGTTTGGGATACCTTGCCCAGCGTCAGCGTGAAATTCACCGTGCGGATTTGCGAAATGCTGACTACAACGTCCTGTTCCTTCACCGAGCGGAATCCTTTTGCAGAAACGGTAACAGTGTAGGGGCCCGGTATCAAATATGGGACATAAAAGCGGCCTGAAGTATCGGTTGTCACCTCATGGGCAACTTTAGTGAGGCTATTGATGACAGTAACCGCCGCGCCGGGGATAACGGCGTGTGACGGGTCTACCACGGTGCCCTGCAGCGTTCCGGTTGGCGTCTGCGCCAGCGCCGAAAGCGCCAGGATCAGTGTGAATGGAATGAACCAAAGGAGCCGAATCAGTCTTCTGGAGTGGCCAGCCTCTCTTGCATTTCCTTTTGTCACTCGACCACCCGTCGTTTCTGGCCCAGTAAATGATGCC
>JBOHXA010000620.1:0-1023 GCA_050737335.1 Limisphaerales bacterium
TGGCATTGCTCTGCCCACTGGCCCTCGCCGCTGGACCGCGCGGGAAATCAAATTGCTTGGAACCATGAATGATGCGGAATTGGGACGCCGCCTTCGCCGCCCCAAACATCAAGTGGCGAACCGGCGAAGGTTTCTGAAAATTCCTCCATTCATCCGGCACAAGCCAGCCAATCCCTGGAAACCTTTTGAACTCAAGCTGCTGGGCACCATGCGTGACGAGGAACTGGCGCGGCGGTTGAAACGTCCCAAAAGCGCCGTGGAAGTCAAACGCATAAAACTTGGCATCCCGGTTTTTGCGCGAACATTTCGGTTATACACAGCGTGGGAAGATGATGTGGTTCGCAAATATCCCCCGGCTGAAGCTGCCCGCCGTCTCAACCGTTCGTATAAAGCGATTCTTGTTCGCCGACGAACTTTGGGCATCGCCAAACAAATTGCCCGGCGCGATTGGACGAAAAAGGAGTTGGCACTGCTGGGCACGATGCCGGATCGCGTGTTGGCCAAACGATTAAACCGCACGAAAGCCTGCGTGTCCACCATGCGCCAGAAGCTGGGCATCTACCGCAATCGCAACCGTCCCGGCTATGGCCCCTGGACGGCAGAGGAAGACGCATTGCTCGGCAAATTCAATGATTCGGAAGTGGCGCGGCAATTGAGACGGCCCCGGCGCATTGTCGCCCGCCGCCGGCACAAACTTGGGGTTCGCGCTTTTAAGCCGCCAAGGACTTGGCCAGCCGAGGAAACAGCCTTGTTGGGCAAATTCCCCGACCGGATTGTCGCTCAAAAACTCGGACGCACCTCTTATCAAGTGGCCGCAAAACGGTGGTCATTGAAAATCTTTCTAAGAACCCCGCCGTGGACTAAAGCGGATCATAAATTATTGTGAACCATGCCAGACGAACATCTGGCCAAAAGGCTCGGACGAACGCCAATGGCTGTCAAAGTGCGAAGGACTCATTACCACATCCCCGCATTTTTCAAAAATCGCAAAAATAAACATTAACTATTCGTCCCGGCTTTTTG
>JBOHXA010000621.1:0-5029 GCA_050737335.1 Limisphaerales bacterium
TCATCCTTCCTCGCCTTCCAATTCAGCGGCGCGCATCCGGGCGACTTCTTCGGCGGAATAAACGCGATTGCCAAACGCCCGATCCAACCGCGCCATGATGTCCGGCATTTTGAACCGGCGCGGTTTCTCCGGCACCGCGGGCACAAGACGGGCAAACGGTTTGCCGGATTTCGTGATTTCCACCGACTCACCTTCGTTAATCCACGCGGCCACACGCGGAAAGCGGTTTCGCAAATCTCGAACGGTTGCTGTTTTCATCGTGAGACAAGTATGTCTCACGCCATCGGTAATGTCAAGGACGTTGAAGGACGTCCGGGCTTGAATCAGCGCAAGAAGCATTTTAGCACATGCCTCTGACCAAGCCGTCCCGCGGAGCGGGATGAGGGGGTGGTCCAAAACCGCATGCTCATGACGCACGGCTCTGGCTCCCGGGCGGGGCGTCATTTACCAATGCAAAATTGCCGAAAAATCGAGTCGAGCAAGTCTTCGGTGGTCGTCTTTCCGACGATTTCTCCCACCGCGGCCACGGCAATGCGCAAGTCGAGGGCCACCAACTCCAGCGTCGCATCGTTTCGCAACGCTTCCACCGTCCGCAACGCCGCGGCGCGCGCGCGGTTCAACGCATCCTGATGCCGGGAATTAATCATCACTTGCAACATTTCGGCCTTAATCTCGCCGGACCAAACCATTGCTTTGATGGCGTCTTTGAGTGATTCCACCCCCTGGCCCGTGATACAACTCACTTCCACGATCGGCGCCAGCGCGGACGGCAATTCACAGCGGAGCGGCAAATCCATTTTGTTTCGCACGATGATTCGCTTCTTTCCGGCAAACTCGGCGAAATAGTTTTGGTCTTCGGCCATGAGCGGCTGGTTGGCGTCCACAACGTGCAATATCAGTTCAGCCTGCGTGAGGGACTGACGGCTGCGGCGAATCCCCTCGATCTCGATTTCATCCCTGGCTTCGCGCAATCCCGCGGTATCAATGAAAACAATGGGCAAACCCCGGACATTCGCCGTCTCTTCGATGGTATCGCGCGTCGTGCCTGGAATCGGTGAAACAATGGCGCGGTCGCGTCCAAGCAACTGGTTCAGCAGGCTGGATTTACCGCTATTGGGGCGGCCAACAATGGCCGCGCGGATGCCCCGGCGCAGTATTTGCCCTTCGTTAGCCGTTTGCAACAATTGCGCAATAAACGTCGCGCCCTCTTCCAGACGACTGAGCAATTGTTTCCGTGTGGCCGGGGCGATGTCTTCATCGGGAAAATCAATATGGGCCTCGACATGGGCCAAAATGCCGAGCAAATCGTCGCGAAGCTGGTTGATTCGGCGGGACAATTGCCCGGCCAATTGTTCATTTGCGGCCGCCAGGGCAAGTTCAGTTCGTGAATGAATCAAATCCGCCACCGCCTCGGCCTGGGTGAGGTCAATCCGGCCATTTAAAAAGGCGCGCCGGGTAAATTCGCCGGGTTCGGCGGCCCGCGCGCCCTGCTCCAGAATAGCGTCAAGAACCAGCTTCGCGGGCAAAATGCCGCCGTGACACGAGATTTCGATCGTATCCTCGCGGGTAAAAGTTCGAGGCGCCCGCAAAACCGTTAGAAGGACTTCATCAATCGTCCGGCCTTGATGGACAATCCTCCCAAAATGAATCGTGTGAGAAGGAACTCTCGAAGGTTTGTCCTTGCCAACGAAGATTCGATCGGCGATGGCGGGCGCTTCCGGGCCGGAAATACGCAGGACGGCCAATCCGCCTTCGCCCAAAGGCGTGGCGATAGCGGCAATCGTGTCGTCGAAGCTCACTTTTTTAATTATAGAGGCTCGACCAGGGAAACTTCAATGAGTCTTGCAAACGCGCGGGCGGACGGCCCGTGTCAATTTTTTTGAATTGAATGGGAGAAGGCTAGGGCCGAAGGCGCTTTAGGGCTGCGGAATTTTTGGCGCTGCCTTCCTCGGGTGGCGGGCGATACGCCGCCGAACTCCCGCAAAACGGGAACGAAGACGTCCACGCTACCGCGGCTGGCATTAAGCCGCGATTGAGTCAGACCCCGAACACTTTCCGGTTTGTGAAACAGTGAAAGTATGCCAGCTCCGCCCTTAATTCCCCGTTGCGCCCAATCCATCGGAGCTGGCATAGAATCCCACCGCCATGGCTGTCGCAACTGACCCTTTCCGTTGCGCGTTCCCGGCGATTATCAAATCGCCTTAAGTATATATACGGAGCATGAGGGAATTTCTTTCAGAATATTTCAAAATTTTTTTGCGGGATGATAATCGGTCATGAAAGGGCTGATTCTCTGCGACTTTGCTTTCACTGAAAGCTGCGACCCCCGGCGGCCCGTTGCGGTACAGTCTCTCACTTCCTTTGCGCCCCATCCCAATTTCCCGCTGGCAGCCAGTTGAAGTGCATCCTTGCCATGGCGCACCTCAGCAGGCTGCTAGACATCCTTTTTGCGCCGCTCGATTTCTTCCCTGAGCAGCTCTGTAACGCGGTGTTTGGCCAGATAGACCTGGTTTGTGGTCATGCCAAACGTATCGGCGACCTTTTGGACCGGCCATTCTTTATTCACCAGCAAGTCGAAAATCTGGTATTTTTCGGGGTCCAATTGTCGCCTGACCTTCGACACCGCGGCATCAAACAGGTTCTTTTCCCATTCCGCTTCCCATAACGCGTCCAGATCGAGGCTGGCCGGGTCAGGCACCTTGTTGACGCGACCAGTGTGGGTTTCGGTCGGGGTTTCATCCTCCGCGAGGACGCTCTTATGTCGCCTCCGGAGCTGGTCGTTGACCCGCCACCGGGTCATGTTCAGGAGCCAATGCTTGAAAGAGCCCAGTGTCCGGTCATACTTAAAGTTGGGCATGTGTTTGGCGACGGCGAGCATGGTTTCCTGGACCACGTCCTGAGCTTCGCCTTCCTTCAAGCCGCTGCGGATGGCAAAATTGTAAATCAACTTCCAATAAGTATTGAAGAACTCCTGCCAACTCGGGTCGTCCCGCCAATCCTTGAGCCGCTGCAGCAGAGTCGTTCGGGTTGGAATGGAATCATCCGACATGGAACTAATGTCATGATCTCCAGAGATTTGTAAACAAAATAGTTGCCGAATTAAATTGAAAATCGCGCCAGAAGGGACTATAACCGTTGCGTCAACTCGAGGAAATGTCAGGCCCATTTCCTAACATGGTTCGGAAGGCATTTAGCGTCGCGCTGTCTGGATGGCTCGCGACCGTTATGGGTTTCTCCGCGTTCGCACAGGGAGCGAGTCCCGGCGGAACGAGCGAGATTGCCGTCAAAGAACTTCAGGGCGTCGTTGAAATCCGTTTCGCGGGCGCCAAACAATGGGTCCCGGCCAAAGACGGCCAGATTCTGCATCCCTCCGACCAACTGCGCACAGGGCCAAACAGCCGGGCGGCCTTGCTTTGGTCCGATCAAAGCGTGGTGCCAGTAAGCGCTTCCACCGAGATCGAAATCCTTTCGCCACAATCACAGCAACAGCAGTGCGGCCTGCACCTTGTCCGTGGCATTATTTCTTTCTTTCACCGCGGCAAACCCGGGCAAATCCGGATTATCACCCAAGGCGCCATGGCGGGGGTCGAAGGAACGGAATTTGTATTGGCCGTCAACAGCGCGCAGAGGACGACTCTTTCAGTCATTGATGGCCGGGTGAAACTGGCCAATTCAAGCGGTTCGCTGCTGGTGACCAACGGCCAGCAGGCGTTCGTGGATTTAGAGAAAGCTCCGGTCCGGGCGGCGGGCTTCATTGCAAATAACCTGCTGCAATGGTGTTTTTATTATCCGGCCGTGCTGGACCTGAACGATCTGCCGCTGACGGACCAGGAAGCGCGGGAGTTGGCGCCGTCGCTGGCGGCTTATCGCCAGGGCGATTTGCAGGCGGCCCTGGCGCAATTGCCGGCCACGTCCCAATCAAGCTCAGACGCCGTCGGAATCTACGATGCAGCGGTGTTGTTATCGGTGGGAAATGTCCAGCGGGCGCAACACGTGTTGGACTCGTTAAAGGGAAGCGAAAAGCATATTCAACGCCTCGCCGCCGCATTGCGCGAATTGATTGGGGCCGTGAAGCATGAGCCGGCCCCCAGTCCATTTGCCGCTCGAACCGCGAGCGAATTTCTCGCGCAGTCCTATTACTACCAATCCCAGGCAAACCCGAAATCTTCCCTGGCAATGGCGCTGGCATCGGCTAAAAAGGCCACGGACCTGGACCCGCAATTTGGATTTGCCTGGGAACGCGTGGCCGAGTTGCAATTCAGCTTCGGCCGCGCAGACCGCGCTTTAACGGCGTTGGATAAGAGCCTGGAACTGGCGCCGCGAAATGCCGAGGCCCTCGCGCTTAAGGGTTTCCTGCTGGCGGCGCAAAATCGTTCGGCGCTGGCGATTGTTTGGTTTGATCGCGCTCTCTCTGTGGATTCCTCCCTCGGCAACGCCTGGCTCGGCCGGGGGTTGTGCCGCATTCGCATGCGCGATTTTGCGGGCGGACGGGAAGACCTGCTCGTCGCGGCGGCGATCGAGCCGCAACGCGCGGTCCTGCGCAGCTATTTGGGGAAGGCTTACGCGAAGGGCTGGCAGTTTCATCGCGCGTCACAGGAATTTCAGCGCGCAAAACAATTGGACCCGGACGACCCCACAGCCTGGCTGTATTCCGCGTTGATGAATCAGGAGCGCAACCGGATCAACGACGCCATTCGCGACCTTGAAAAATCGCAGGAGTTGAACGATAACCGAAGCGTTTATCGCTCGCGAATGCTGTTGGACCAGGATGCCGCGGTGCGCAGCGCGAGCCTGGCGACGATGTATGAGGATGACGGGATGTTTGACGTGAGCGTGAACGAAGCGTCGCGCGCGGTGAACTACGATTATGCGAACTACTCCGCGCACCTGTTTTTGGCCGATAGTTATCAGCAACTGAGCGATCCTAACGAAATCAATCTGCGCTACGAAACTCCGGCCGAAAGCGAGTATTTGGTGGCGAACCTCCTGTCTCCCGCCGCGGCCGGGACGCTTTCGCCTACGATTTCGC
>JBOHXA010000622.1:0-2535 GCA_050737335.1 Limisphaerales bacterium
GCGGCATGGTGCGCGAGCGCGGCCTGGTCAATTGCGCCGTCTTCGGCAACGTGGTCACGAGTTGGTCGTGGTTTGGCGTCAACATGCTCGGCATCGGCCTGCACAGCTACGGGTTCACCGAGGCCGCGTTCAAATGGCTATCCCTGTTCGTCGTCAGCCAGCTTGGTTTCATCGCCCTGGGACTGTTGCCCATGCGGATGTGGAAGAGCTTTGCGGTCAGGTCCGAGAAGGTGCAAAGCGAAGCGGCGAGCGTGCCGGTTTCATAGGGAGCCGCCAGAGGGCAAAGCCATCCAACTGAGGCCCGACCGTGAGGCGGGATTTGACCGTGTTGAAGGATTGCCGGAAGCATCGCGCATTTCCAAGCCTCGCGTAAGCGTCCTTTTCATTTTTTAACCGTCGTGAGGGTCTTTAATTTGACCCAGTCGGCGTCGGGAGTCCCGTCGTTTTGCCAGTCGCGCGGCGATTCCATCCACTTGCTCGAATCGGCATGGCCGTCGGAAAATGCCAGCTCAAACGCGCCGCCGTGGCGCGTGGATGGCAAATCAGGGATGCCGTTTTCGTCGCTGCTCATGTCCACAATGAACATCGAATCGTTGATGGTGCTGGCGTCCTCATCAATCAGGCTCCAGGTTTGTGATGGTTGCCTGATTTGGTTTTGGGTCCGAAAAAACACGCAGGTCAAGGATGCGTCCTGGTCGGGCGTTCGAAAGGTGGTCGTCCCGGTCGGGTCGCCGTAGCTTCTTCCACTCATCCATGAGTTCATGGAATAACTGCGAACCACGAGCCGCCCGCCCAGGGCCCGATTATCAGAGGGGCACCGATAGACGGTGTCTGATTTAACATATTGCCAGATCGCGCCCTGTTCCAGCGCATAGTCATTGGTGCAATCAAATTGCGGGCTTGGCCCGTAGCTTCCGTCTATGGGGTCTTGCGGCTCCTGAAATGAAGCCCATCCCGGGCACCACGAATACGGGTTGACGGGGAAGGAATTCCACCCGATCGGCCAGCAGGAAACCAGTTCTCCGTGGTTGTCATCGGAGTAGATGCCACAGGCGGCGGAAAGCTGGCGAAGATTATTGAGACAGGAAACCGCCTGGGCCTTTTCCCTGGCCCGGTTGAGCACCGGAAAGAGCAACGCCGCAAGAATGGCGATGATGGCGATGACGATCAGCAGTTCAATAAGGGTGAAGCCTGTTGCTTTTGTGAAACTTGTTGGCTCGCTGTTCGAACGCGCGTTTAATCCCCGGCGTTCGGCTTCCGCGCTCTGAGTCATTTGCCGACTCGGCCATTGATTCCCTGACCTCGCGGCGCCCAGTTCCAGCAATATCCAAAATACGCAGGCTGTGGGTAGCCTGAACAGTCCGTCATCAAACGAAAATTCAACCAGCATCGCCAGCGCACCCGCGCGGCAGGCCGCCTTAATCCAAAACTGCGAGTCGAGGATTGCGGATTCCGCCCCCTTTACATTTTGGATTTTCGGCCTTTGGCGCCTGAAGGAAAATGCAACGTAAGCCACAAAACATATTAGCCCCGCCCAACCCAATTGCGTTCCCAGCATAATATAAGCGTTGGTGGCAATGGATCCAATGCCATCATCAAGCGCCGAATGATCCTTTCGGTAAACGTCATCTGTGTTGCCCCATCCGACGCCGAGCGGATGGTCGCGCATGATTTCGAGGCCAGCCTTCCATGCGATGATCCGATGCTGTACGGAACCGCGGCTCATATCGAGCCGCTGCACACACCACGGGGCGGTTCGCGGTGTGTTCCAAAAAATCAGGACAACTGCGGTCGCCACCAAAATTGGGGCGAGAGCATACCGCCATTTGAATTTTCCATGTGCCTTCGCCAGATACAGAAAGCCGGCGGTCATTCCAACCCACGACCCGCGACTATAACTGAATAAAAGTCCAACCGCCATCGCTCCCGTTGCGGCGGCAAGGAGCCAGGTCAATTTTGAATTTCCAAATTCAGCCTTTGAACGAGCCGCGACCAATCCATTCGCAAGCAACACTCCCGCGCTCATCAACATGCCATACTCGTTTGGACTATCCCAAAGCCCCATCCAACGGCTCCCATAATACCTATCGCGAATGTCCACCTGCCAAAATGACGAAAAAGCCAAAAGAACCGAAAGCCCGATCAGAAAATTGCGCACCGCCAAAATATCCCCCTCCCCTTGAATATTACGTTTGCCGCCTGTCAAAAAAGCAATTCCTTTCCCGATTACTATGCCGGCCAGGGAGGTTACTGTTGAGATCTCGTATTTCCCGGTTAAAGGGCCGAAATAAAAGGCAAGAACGGAAATCAAAAAAAGAATAATCAACGGCAGATCGGCCGCTTTAAATGAAACAAGAAACAAGGTGGCGGCCCAAAGGATTGTGCACGCCACAAACCCCGACGGGAACGCCAAAATTGCGGATCGAAATTCGCCGATGGAATAGAATTGAATTTCCAGAATGAGGCCAAAAATGCAAACGCCGGCGATAACCAGGCTCAATGCGACACGATAGCGGTCGTTCCAAGTCATCCTAT
>JBOHXA010000623.1:0-1166 GCA_050737335.1 Limisphaerales bacterium
GGCTTCGCCCATGCGCTCGCCTTTGTAAAAGACGACGACACGCTCCACCGGGCGGGAACGTTGGAAACGGATGTGAATGGTGCGATCCGGCAGATGACGCGGCGCTTCAAAGCGGAGCGATTTGAAAGAGAGCGTATTGTCGGCGCGGACGTGGCGTTCCTCCTCGACGAAAAACAGTTCATCGTTGGCTTCATTGGGCGGCAGGAAGCGCAGCCATTTTCGATCCAGCGCAAAACGATCCAGCGGCGACATGCCCAGCACGGAATGAAGTTGCGCGTTGTAGTGTTCCTCGACCCACTGCGTGAACTGGCGATTGAGCACGTCGAGGGAACTCAAGTCCAGATCGCGCGCCAAAAACTGATCGCGCACGGTGCGGAAAAATCTTTCAATCTTCCCTTTGGCGGCACCGTCCCTGACTGGCGTGTGATGCAACAGGCAGCCGACCCGGGCGCAGATTTGGAGGATTTCCCTGGAGGAATAAATGGAGCCGTTGTCCACATAGAGCGCGTGCGGCACGCCGCGTTTGTAAAAGGCGGCGCGCAGAGATTCGATGAGCGTGTCCACATTTTCAGCCGGAAAGAACTGGCCGTGACAACAGACGCGCGAAGCGTCATCAATGAACGCGATGAGCCGCGTCTGCACCGGCACGCCGTTGATTTTGACAAACGGCCCGCAGAGCGTGTCGGCCTGCCACATTTCATTGGCGTGCGCCTTGGCAAAGGCCAGGCGGATTTTGTTCACACATTCCTCGTCCGGTTTGAGCAGTTCGTATTGTTTGACCACGCGGCGGAACGTGTTGGGCGCGATTTGCGAACGGGTGAGCAATCCCACTTCGATGCACAACCGGTAAAGCAAAGCCAGCGTCGGTGTTTTGCCGTGGATTTTAGGCCGCACCTTGCCGATGGCTTCCAGCACATCTTCAATCACCACTTTGCGGATTTTGCCTTTATCCGAACGCGGCTTGTTGTGCATGACGGTGACACCATGTTTTTTGTAGCGCGAATACCATGTCTGAATGGTTCGCCAGGTGAACTGGCGCGGGATGCCTTCTTCATCGGTGAAAGTCATTCGGCTGACCGTTCGGATGCGGGACTGGATGGTTTTGCCCTCGGCCATGTCAATGGCTCCGAGCACCCGCATTTTCAAATAAGCAGTGGGATTTCGCA
>JBOHXA010000624.1:0-2020 GCA_050737335.1 Limisphaerales bacterium
GGCCAGGCCGGCGCCATTGACGAGGCACGCGATGTTTCCGTCCAGTTTGATGTAATTGAGGTTGAATTTGCTGGCTTGGATTTCCAACGGAGCTTCCTCGTTTAAATCGCGCATCTCCTGAATGTCCTTGTGCCGAAACAACGCGTTATCGTCCACGGAAATTTTGGCGTCCAGGGCCGCGACCGTTTCCCTGCCGTCGCTTAACTCGATGACGGCAAGGGGATTCAACTCCAGGAGCGACGCATCACATTCCCACCAGGTTTTGAACACTGCAATGACGAGCTTGACCGCGGCGGCAAACAAATCGCCTTTGAGTCCAAGCGCGGCGGCTATTTTACGGGCTTGATACGGACGGATGCCGACCGCCGGGTCCACCCATTCCTTGAAAATCTTTTCGGGCGCGCGCGCGGCGACTTCTTCAATGTCCATTCCGCCTTCGGTGCTGGCCATGATGAGGGGACGGCTGACGGCGCGGTCCAACAAAACGGCCAGATAGAATTCCTTTTTTATTTTCGCGCCTTCGGAGACGAGAAGGGTTTGAACGAGCCGGCCGTCCGGTCCCGTCTGTTTGGTGACCAAAACCTGGCCCAGCATCTTTTCGGCGAATGACACCGCTTCCTCCACCGATCCGGCCACCTTGACTCCGCCCTGAAAACCGCTTTTGAAGGTTCCTTTTCCGCGTCCGCCGGCGTGGATTTGGGACTTAACGACCACTTTCGCGCCGGGTCCGGCGGCGATTTTTTCGGCGGCGGACCGGACTTCAGCAATGGAGGTGGCGGGGATTTCGAGCGGAACGGCAACGCCAAATTTGGCGAGCAATTGTTTGGCCTGATATTCGTGAATGTTCATGTCAAATAGCCTTGAATTAAAAACGATTGGAGAGCGAAGGTCAAATCTCCGAATTTTTTCAAAATCAAGCCATGGCTGGGGATCCGGCATGAACCGATCCGAAAAGTCTTCGGCGAGGAGGCGATTGAAAACAAGAATTCGCGATCAGGACCGTTCAACCGTCGTGTAAACGCGGTTTTGGACTTCGCGGAAACTGTGCAGGAAAAGCGTATTGTCGCTGACGGCTTTTTCGACGAGCTGTTTGAGCAAAAACATTTCGGAACTGTTGATGACGGCGTGGACGCTATGTTTGAAGGCTTCCATGGGCGTAAAAGTTTGAAAGGAATCGCCCAATAGAATGACCGTGGTATGCCGGCGTTGGTTGACCGGCATCATTTGCAATGTTTTGAGCGCCAGATTCTCGTCAATGGTATGGGCGCCAAAGAGTTCCTCAATCACCACCACCTGATATTGCACCTGGGTAAAGCGTGTCAGGAAATCGCTGTGGGTCGCGGCGGTATGGACTTTGTAGCCGAGTTCAGCCAGCGTGGATTTTGCGGTTTCGAGCCATTCCGGGGAGGAAAAGGCAATCAGGGCCGGTTTATCGCCGGTACTGATGAAATCAAAGGCGTTGTCCATGGTTCAAACTTTCAATCTAAGGCCGGCCGCCGGAGCGCGTTCATTTGTTTTCATGCGCAGCGAGCCGGCGGTGGCCGTCAACTCGCCGCGTTGTTTTTTGATATTGTCTATCCCGCGGGCGACCACGCTTCGTTTTGAACAATAGAGCAACGCGTTTTCTTCCGTGATCATGCCCTGATCATAGGCTTCAAGGCAGGCGTTATCGAAAGTCCGCCAGCCGTAGGTGTAGCTTGCTTCGATAATTTCATAAAAGGTTTTCCCTTCAGATTCGCCCATGCGGATGGACTCCTGGGTGCGGAGGTTGGTACCCATGATTTCGAGCAAAGCCATCCGTCCGCCGCCGACTTTGGGAGCCAACCGCTGACTGACGATCCAACGCAGCGTATCGGAAAGCCGGATGCGCACCTGTTCCTGTTCCTCCGGCTCGAACATGCCCAGAACGCGATTGACGGTTTCGCCGGCATTGATCGTATGCATGGTGCTCAGGACCAGATGCCCGGTTTCGGCAGCGCTCAAGGCGATTTTGACGGTTTCGCGGTCGCGCATTTCCCCC
>JBOHXA010000625.1:0-2771 GCA_050737335.1 Limisphaerales bacterium
CGAAAATACGCCAGGCACAGGGCTGATTTATATTGGTTTTTCGTCCCGTCGTTTGCACACTGGGGATGATTTGCGGAAACCGGGGCCGGTCCGGTTGATGGCCATGAAAACTACAAAAATGAAAACGAATTCTCCCAAAAGCCCTATTGTTCGCTCATTTGAATTGGCATGCGAACGCTATGGGGCACTTGGCGTTGACGCGAAGCGCGCGCTTCAAACGCTTTCGGACATTCCCATTTCATTGCACTGCTGGCAGGGCGACGACGTGGCGGGCTTTGAAAATTTTGGACTGGGCCTTGGCGGCGGCCTGGTTGCCACCGGCAATTATCCGGGCAAAGCGCGCACGCCGCGCGAGCTGCGCGCGGATTTGGAAAAGGCCTTTACATTGATCCCGGGAAAACATCGCCTCAATTTACACGCCTTTTACGGCGAATTTGGCGCAAAGCGCGTTGACCGCGACCAGATTACAGCCGAACACTTCGCCAACTGGATCGAATGGGCAAAGCAAAACGGTCTGGGTCTGGATTTTAACCCGACTTGTTTTTCGCACCCGAAGGCGGCAGACGGCTTCACGCTTTCACATCATAATAAAGGCATCCGGCAATTTTGGATTGAGCATTGCAGCCGATGTCGCGACATTGGCGCCATCATTGGCAAGAGCCTCGGAAAAGCTTGCATAACCAACATCTGGATTCCTGACGGGATGAAAGACTCGCCGGCGGATCGCAATGCGCCGCGCGAACGACTGGCCCGATCACTGGATGCGATTTTCAAGAAACCGCTGCCGCCGCGCTGGAACCTGGATGCGATCGAGCCAAAATTGTTCGGCATTGGCAGTGAAAGTTACGTCGTGGGTTCCCATGAATTCTATCTGGGCTACGCCGTCAGCAGGAAAAAACTGCTGACCCTGGATGCCGGCCATTATCATCCCACCGAAGGCATCCCTGACAAAATCTCGAGCGTATTGCAGTTCATTCCGGAGATTTTGCTGCACGTGAGCCGCGGCGTCAGGTGGGACAGCGACCACATTGTCATTTTGAACGACGACCTGTTGTCTATCGCGCGCGAGATCGTCGCGAACGGTTTTTTGGGCCGTGTCCATATCGGCCTGGACTACTTTGACGCCAGCGTTAACCGCATTGCCGCCTGGACGATCGGCGCCCGAAACATGGTTCGCTCGCTGCTGATTGCATTGCTTGAACCGTCCGAAACACTGCGCGCCGCTGAGAAGGAAGGTGATTACACAACGCGCCTGGTGTTGCAGGAAGAAATGAAGTCCATGCCATTCGGCGCGATCTGGGATTTTTATTGTGAAATGAAAGGCGTTCCCGTTGGCGAAAGCTGGCTGGCGGAACTCAAACGCCATGAGAAGGAAGTTTTAGCGAAACGAACATAATCCACGCATCCAATGATCCAAGCATCCAGAATTCGGCGATTTCCCAGCCGGGAGGGCGGCGGCGCGAACCGGTGGCCGCGGCGCAAACCGCCCGCGTTCGGCAATTCTCTGGCCATTCTTGCCGTTGTCCTGTTGGCAGTCGTTCCTGTTTCCGCGCGGGTGAAAGTGCTGCGCATAGAGCCTGGTCAAACAGACCCCGCCATTGCCATGGTTCATGGTCCGGACGTCGCTGTGTATGATCCCCAGGCTTCTTCAAAACATCGGTTGTTTTTCTTTATCGGCGGGACAGGCAGCAATCCCTCGAACAGCCTGGCCATGTATCGGACCTTTGCCAAATGGGGCTATCACGTCGTGAGCATAGATTACGAGAACAATCTGATCACGGTCGCGTTCGCTCACAGTCTTGACCCGACGTCCTTTGGCCGCTATCGCGACGCGATTATCACCGGCGCGCCTGTTAGCGACAGGATAAAAGTGAACGCGGCCAACTCGATATTGAACCGGTTTCAAAAGCTGCTGGTTTATCTGGCCGCGCATGATTCCAAAGGCGGATGGAGCGAGTTCGTACAAGACGGAAAGCCGGCATGGGGCCGAACCATTGTGGGCGGGCATTCCCAGGGTTCGGGGCACGCGGCCTATATTGGCAAAATGTTTTGTGTACAGCGTGTATTGATTTTTTCCGGACCGCAGGATTATTTGGACGATCTTCACGAACCCGCGCCATGGCTGGATGAAAAGAGCGCCACGCCATCCTCGCGATTTTTTGCTTTTCTGTCCAAAAATGATCCCTTCAATGTTCATCATCAGGAGATGAATTGCGCGATGCTCATGCATCTTGCCGTGCCGACCCCGATTTTCGTAAAGCCAGAGCGGGCCATTCAGGGCGATTCTCAGATTTTGATCAATAATGTCCCGAAACGATTCGCTCATGGTTCGACGCTTTCCACACATTATACCAACGTCTGGGATTATATGCTCACACATACTCCCTTGTCAGGGGAGTGACTATCCTGCCTATGCTTGTGGCGTCCACTGCGGGAGATCGTCGGCAAGATTGATATTATAGCCGCATTCAGATGAACTCTAAGAATTCATCCATGCGTCTGACAGCCGTGTCGGCCGAAACCGCACCGCCTGAACTCGTATAGCTACGGGCCTACCAATCAAGAAGACACGGCACCGGGGATTTTTCATTCTGTCCACTGCCTCTTGCCATGGGTACAAGAATCATTGGTCCCTCACATAAATACGTGGCCAGCAATGTCGGCGCAGCCGTGCCGTTGCACCGTGATCAGCGGGTGACGAGCGTGAACTTATGGCGCATCGTTGCGTGAGTTCATCCCAAATTTCGTAAAAATTGCGCTCAGGGGTAAAG
>JBOHXA010000626.1:0-5994 GCA_050737335.1 Limisphaerales bacterium
GGCAAATCCAGACCGTTCATGTTTGACTGTCGTCCGGGTCGGCAAGGGTGTCAAAACCGGTCCGGTGGAACTGAAATGGATCATTCGCCATCCCGGTCAGCCCGCTCGATCGGCATGGAAAATGCATGCAGTTTGTGACTATTCAAAATTGTCAGTTGTGGAAAGACGGTCTTTTTCCTTGTGTGAAAGAAGACAAAGAGGAGTTTCGAAAGAATAAAGCATAGTCATCATGCAAAATGTGGTAGAAGAAATTCGGCGAGGGGTTGACGAAATTCGCAATTTGCTTGGGCCGATGACCCTTAAATTGCAAAATCTCGACCACAAAATTACCGAGAGCAGGATCACCTTTGAGTTGAGAACATCCGAATTTGAGGCCAAAATCGCGGCCAATAGCACCAGGATTTCCGAGCAGACTCTCAAAAACCACGAGTATTCCAGTCAAATCGCGGCCCTGTTTGAGCGGGTCCAATGGATTGAAGCATGGCTCGACGTGCCAAAACCGCCAAAAAAAGAGCCGGGCAAAAGCGGCTGAAAAATCAGGATTCAAATCTCTTGCCACTGGCCGTTTGAAATCCTTTAATTTGGGCATGGATTCGCGTGAAGCGCTTGTGGCACTGAACATGATCGAGCACGTCGGTCCGGTGCGCGCGCGACTGCTGCTCGACCATTTCGGCGAGGCGCCGGCGATTCTGTCCGCTTCCCGGTCCCAATTGCTTCGCGTCCAGAATATCGGCCATGAAACGGCCGAGGCCATCGCCCACTGGGAAAAAACCATTGATCTGGCGGGCGAATTGAAACGCATTTCGGATTTCGGCTGCCACGTTTTGATCCAGAGCGATGAACTTTACCCGCCCTTGCTCCGTGAGATTTATGATCCGCCGCTGGCGCTGTACGTGAAGGGCGAACTGGGCGCCAAAGACAAAGGCGCCGTTGCCGTTGTCGGGTCGCGGCAGACGACGCATTACGGGATCGAAGCGGCCCGCAAGCTTGCCTATCAATTGGCCTACGTGGGCGTGACTGTCGTGAGCGGCGGCGCGCGGGGCATTGATACCGCCGCGCACCAGGGCGCACTGGCGGCCAAGGGCAGGACAATTGCCGTGCTGGGCACGGGCATAAATCTTGTTGCGCCGTCCGAAAATGCTGAATTGTTCCAGCGCATCGCCCAAAACGGCGCGGTCCTCACCCAATTTCCATTCAACCGGCCCGCCGACAAGCAGAGTTTTCCAATTCGCAATCGCATCGTGGCCGGGATGACATTGGGCACGGTCGTGGTCGAGGCCGACATGCATAGTGGCGCGCTCATCACTTCGAATTTCGCGACCGACTATGGGCGGCAGGTTTTCGCGGTGCCGGGCCGCATTGATTCCCCGCGCAGCAAAGGCTGCCATGACTTGATCAAAAAAGGCGCGAAATTGTGTGAAAGCGCGGAGGATATTCTCAGTGAATTTGAGTACCTATTTCCCGCCGCCAATCGGCCGCCGTCGCCTGGCCAAACAGGTGTTTTGCCCGCTGTGGACCTCCCGCCGAACGAACAAAAAGTGCTCGAAGTCCTGGACGGTGAAGAGCGAATGATTGACGAAGTCATTCGCAAAAGCGGCTTGCCCAGTTCGGCCGTCAGTGTCGCTCTCTTGAGTCTGGAAATGAAACGATTGGTAAAACAGTTGCCGGGAAAGGTCTTTGTTAAGAACGTGTGATGATTCAGGACTTTGAGGGTGAACCGGGAATGAGCATGACGATGAGATGAGGACGAGACTGACTTCAAAATAGCTTTATGAAAACGACATTACAAACGCGCCGTGAATTTATCAAACAGGGTTCCATTGCCGCCGCCGCGGCGCCGTTATGGGGCGCGTCGGTCTTGCGCGCGCAAACCGGGGCGCAAACCCGGAAAATTGGCTTTGCGCTTTGCGGTCTGGGCAACCTGAGCACACATCAACTGGCGCCGGCGCTTCAAACAACCCGATATTGTCAATTGACCGGAATCGTCACCGGCCATCCTTACAAAGCCGGGCAATGGAAGGCGAAATATCAAATTCCGGACAAGAACGTCTATAACTATGACAACATGGAGGACATGGCAAAGAATCCTGATATAGACGTGGTTTATGTGGTGACCCCGAATGGCCTGCACGCCGAGCATACCATCAAAGCGGCGCGCGCGGGCAAACATGTGCTCTCTGAGAAGCCAATGGAGGTTTCGGTCGAAAAATGCCAGCAAATGATTGACGAATGCCGAAAGGCCGGCAGGCAATTGGCGATTGGATACCGATTACACTTCGAGCCGAACAACCTGGAATGTATCCGGCTGGCGCGGCAAAAGGTCTTTGGCAATTTGAAAATGATTGACGCGGGATTTGGGGGCCGTCAGGGGAATCCAAACGTTTGGCGGTTTGACAAAAAGCTTGCCGGCGGCGGCTGCCTGATGGACATGGGCATTTATGCCTTGCAGGCCACGCGTTATCTCTCCGGCGAAGAACCCGTTGAAGTTTCGGGCATTACCACGGTTACCGATCCGGCCTGGTTCAAGCAAATCGAAGAGTCCATCGTTTGGGAAATGAAATTTCCCAGCGGCGTGATTGCCCGATGTGGTTCGACTTACAAATTTTCCGGAATGCAGCGATTTGCCGCCTATGCGGACAATGGCTGGTTTGAATTGAATCCCGCCTATAATTACAGCGGCATTCACGGAATTCGTTCCGATGGACAGGCGATCGCGTTTCCGCAGATAGACCAGTTCGCAGCCGAAATGGATGACTTTGCCCAATGCATTTTGGAAAATCGTCCCACCCGCGTTCCGGGAGAGGAAGGGCTGCGCGATGTGAAAATAATGCGGGCCATCTACGAATCAGCCGCGACCGGACGAACCGTCCGGGTTTGAAAAATCAGTTCCGGAACGTTTCGGCCAGCGACCCGCGCCCGGTGCGGATGAGCGTGCCTGGATTGATGTGGTGGCGGGCGAACCAGCCGTCATTGACCTCAAGCACATAGACGATGTTATTGTGGCTGGCCAGGACAGGGACATTGTCGTTTTTTTCCAGATGATGGATTTCTTCAATCACGCCGTCCGGCCCGATATAGGCCGCCGACAGGGAGACAGGACAATTCGTCATCCAAAACCCGCCGGGTGGAAGCAATGGCTCGGGGAGAACAAACAACATTGCGGTTTGATCGGTGATATTGGTCCTATACATCAGACCGGTCGCTTCCTCCTCGCGTGTCAAGGCCAGTTCGGCGTCCAGGGTTTCCGCCCCAAGATAAATTTTCATCGTCTGCAATCTTGGTTGGGGGCCCGAGGGCATGTAATAATCCGACGCCGCAGCGGAGTTGGTGCCATCAGCGGCTTTTGTCGCCGCTTTTCCACAACCCGCGAAAAATGCAGCAACGAGCGGCAAAATCAGGAACTTTATTGATTTCACGCTGCCCATTTTGCAGGAAAGGACGGACGTTTTCAAACGCTACTTTTTGGCCGAGCGGGATTGGCCATTGCATGCTGAGTCCGGCATGGCCAAGCCCCATTAGCAGAATTAGGTCTTTTCCTCAATCAACTCCCGGCGGGCGCCCCCGAGCAATTGCTCGATAAAGCTGGTCGAGTACACGCCCCGCCGAAAGTTGGGGTCCTGCATGATGGCCTGCTGAAACGAAACGGTGGTTTTCACGCCTGTGATCATGCACTCGGCCAGCGCCCGGTTCATGCGGTCAAGCGCTTCCCGACGGTCTTTTCCGGTGGTGATCAGCTTCCCAATCATTGAGTCGTAAGCGGAGGGAATGGTGTATCCTGCATAGGCGTGGGTATCCATCCGCACCCCCCGTCCCCCGGGCTGATAATACATCTCAATGCGGCCCGGACTGGGACGAAAGTCATCAAAGGGGTCCTCGGCATTGATGCGGCATTCAATGGCATGCCCCTTTATTTCAATGTCGCTTTGGGAATGGTGCAGCGGTTCGCCGGAAGCAAGCAAAATTTGATATCGGACCAGGTCAATGCCCGTGACTTCCTCGGTCACCGGGTGTTCCACCTGGATGCGTTTGTTGACTTCCAGGAAATAAAAATTGCCATGATTGTCCACGATGAACTCGACCGTCCCGGCATTGGTGTAATGCGCCGCTTCGGCGATTCTGATGGCCGCTTTTCCGATTTTCTCCCGCAGTTTCCGAAATCGCGTGTCCAGCAGCGGCGAAGGCGCTTCCTCGATGATTTTCTGGTTGCGTCGCTGGATGGAGCAATCACGTTCCCCCAGATGGATGATGCGGCCCTTGTGATCGCCCAGAATCTGGATTTCGATGTGATGCGGATTCTCGATAAATTTTTCAATGTAAACGTTGGAATTGCCAAAGGCTTTGTCCGCCTCGGTGCGCGCCGTATGAAAACCTTTCATCAAAGAAATGTCATTGTGCGCAACGCGCATTCCCCGTCCGCCGCCGCCGGCGATAGCCTTGATGATGATCGGATAACCGATGCGTTTGGCGATGTGGAGCGCATCCTGCTCCTTGTCCACGACGCCATCGGAGCCTGGCGGCGTGGCCACTCCCGCTTTTTTGGCGAGGGCGCGGCTGACGGCTTTGTCCGCCAGCGCCTGCATGGCTCGCGGACTGGGGCCGATGAAGCGGATATTGCAACTTTCGCACACCTCCGCAAAGTGGGCGTTTTCTGACAGAAAACCGTAACCGGGATGGATGGCGTCCACGTCCGTCACTTCAGCCGCGCTAATGATGCGGTCAATGCGCAGGTAGCTTTCCGACGCGGGCGCCTTGCCGATGCAGATCGCTTCATCAGCCAATTGGACGTGCATGGAATTGGCGTCCGCCTCCGAATAAACCGCGACGGTGCGAACATTCAACTCTTTGCAGGCGCGGATGATGCGCACAGCGATTTCGCCCCGATTAGCCACGAGAACTTTTTCGAACATGATTTTTCGTATTGTCAACCGCACGGGCCATAAAGCCGTGTGATCGGCCTTGGCCCATTTGGCTAACGAATCTGTTAGCGCGGCCGGACCTTGAAAAGCGGCTGGCCGAACTCGACCGGTTTTGCGTTCTCGACCAAAATCTGGGTAATGACCCCCTTAACCTCGGCTTTGATTTCATTCATCACCTTCATGGCCTCGATAATGCAAACCACTGTATCCGGGTTGACCTCCGACCCCACCTCAGCGTAGGAACCTGCTTCCGGCGATGGCGCCCGGTAGAACGTGCCAATCATGGGCGATTTGATTTCGACTTCGCCGGTCGCCGCAGGCGATGGCGGCCCGGGAGCAGGACTTAAAGACGTTCCGGAAGGGGGGACATTAAATGGATTGGTTGGATTTGCATCGTCTGCGGAAGCAACTTGTCCGCTGCTTAGCCCACGCTTGAGCCGTATTTTTGAATCTTGCCGCTCCAATTCGAACTCGGTGATCGAGTTCTTCTTCATCAAATCAATAATGGCCTTGATGTCTTTTAAATCCATGGTCCGTTTTCGTTAAAGTAATTGCCAGCCTTGGAATTTAGCCAAAAATTAAGCCGTTTTAACCGCACAACCCCGCCCTAAATTTCATAACCGAATCTTAACCGAAAGGTCTCCGAAAGGTCAAGCGCCCTCCATCTAATTTTTTTGACCCTCGAATTTAGCTTGATTTTAACCCTTTAGAGGGCATTCGCCCTCTTCCGTTAACGTAAACGTTCCTTCTAATCGTAGAATTAACGAGAATCTCAAAGGAACACCGGGCCAATCTGAGCAGTTGAACCTGAACAGAGAAGGCCTAATTGCCGGTCCAGCTATTGCGAATGACTGTCCGGAAATTCGGGGTCAAAGGCGGAAGATCGGATTGAATCAGGAAATTGGTATCAAAGGCCCATTGGCGGTTTGGGAAATAGTAATAGGCTTCGGGAAGCTGCCAATAATTTGTGGCATATTTGCTGGCGAACATCACCATGATGGACCCGTTGTAGGTCAAAGTTTTGCCGTTCCAATCCTCGAGCAAGCGCAGAAAGTTTTCGATACCGCCGCTGTAATGG
>JBOHXA010000627.1:0-1710 GCA_050737335.1 Limisphaerales bacterium
GCGTGGAAATCATCGCGGACAAGGACACGTTCCATGCGGGTAGAACGGCGCCCGTGATGTTGGTGACGCCGGAAGCGGACCGTTATGTCCTGTTCACGGCCGAAGGCCAGGGCATTTACCACTACCAACTGGTTCATTTGGATGGCACCGTGAAACTGGTTAACCTGGCGATTGATGAATCCTATGTGCCCAACGTCTTTTTGGACGCCACGCTTGTGAGCGACCGCCAGATTTTCACGGATCAAAAGCAAATTGTTGTGCCGCCCGTAAAAAATTTTCTGACGGTGGACGTGAAAGCCGATCGCAACGACTACGAACTGCGCCAGGAAGGCGCCCTGACCGTTACGACTCGCAATGACCAGGGCAAGCCTGTTTCGGCTGAAGTGGCCCTTAGTCTTGTGGATGAATCTGTTTTCTATATCCAAAACGATTACGCAGGCGATCCGCGCCAATTTTTCTTTGGCAGGAAGCGCTCTCAATGGGTCCAGACGCAATCCACCATGAACCAAAAGAGCTATACCAAATTGGTAAAGTGGAAAGGCCGCTGGATTGACGATTTGGAAAAGGAACGGATCGAGGAGCAAAATCGCAATGGAATTTCATTTGGTTCTGCGAGTGGAGAGGCAGTCGCCGCCGGAGGGCCAAACAATCCATTCATCACTGCGATCACTGCGGGTGGAGAGGCAGTCGCCGCCGGAGACGTCGCGACGACTGCCACGAGTATCCCTATCCGTTTGGACAGGCCATTTGCAGGTCACATGCCCGCTGGACAGGAACCGTCCCCCGGTAAACCGCCTGCGGTGGTCGTGCGCAGCGATTTCCGCTCCACAGTTTTCTGGCAACCGGACATTATGACCGGCAAAAATGGCGAGGCGACGGTGAAGGTGACCTATCCGGATTCACTCACGAGTTGGCGCGCCACGGCGCGAGCGGTTACAACAGCCAACCAATTCGGCATTGCCGAAACAACAACGCGCACCCGGCAGCCGCTGATTGTTCGTCTCGAAGGCCCGCGCTTTTTTGTGGTCGGCGATACCGTGACCATTTCCGCAGTGGTCAACAATAACACGGGCAAATCGCTGCAAGCGAAGGTGTCCCTGGATGCAAACGGCCTGGGCATGAAGCAGTCATCCGAACCATCAAAAATCCTCAGTGTCCCCGCCAATGGCGAAGCGCGGGCGGACTGGACGGCGACGGTTGATTCGCCGGGCAATGTAAAATTGAAGGTCACGGCGTGGAGCGGCCAATATGCGGACGCGATGGAGAAATCCTTCACTGCTTACGAACATGGCATCGAGAAATTCATTTCCAAATCCGGGAAAACCACGAGTGACGACACAACGGTGGAATTGGTCCTGCCGCGTGAACGCAAGCCGCACACGACTTCGCTGACTGTCCAGGTCACGCCCAGCATGGCGGTGACGATGCTGGATGCGTTGCCGTATCTGATTCATTATCCCTACGGCTGCACCGAACAAACCATGAGCCGCTTTTTGCCGACGGTCGTCACGGCCAAAACGCTCCGCGATTTGGGGCTGCGGCCGGGGGACGTCATGGGCCGCGTCTTTGGCGGTATTGAAACCAACAGCGCCGCCGCAACGCATCCGGATGGCAAAAAGAACCTGGATGAAATGAATCAAATGGCGCAGGCGGGCCTGAATCGTCTTTATGGCTTTCAACACGGCGACGGCGGGTGGGGCTGGTGGAAGG
>JBOHXA010000628.1:0-2435 GCA_050737335.1 Limisphaerales bacterium
GGACTGGCTGAAACTGAATTTTCCATCGTCCGCCTCAAGGGCGATACGGCCGCGGCAAAAAAAATCTACGAAGGGACGCACCCCCTGACGGCCGCGGACATTGCTGAGACTCTTGTCTGGGTCGCCTCACGCCCGCCGCATGTGAACATTGATGAACTCCTGATCAAGCCGGTGGATCAGGCGGCTATTGGCAAGGTATTTAAGAGAAAGGGCCGTTAAAGCGTTTCAAAGCATTTCAAGCTTCGTCCGTTCAAGCACGACCTCCAGGACGCGCTGGGCGGATTTGGAATAAATGGATCGGCGGCTTAGCGGATGAATGGACGCTGGACCACGGCCTTTCGGCGATAAATCAAGACATCGTCGTTGGTCGCGTCTGACGTGTTTAGCGATGGATCATTCCAAAAGAATTGCGCTGGTTTGCGCCGGGAAATTTTTACCGCCCCCACAAGATCGTAATTTGTCGAATAATTTGCCCACCAATTCTGGATGTCTGACGCATAGTCAAGCGATTGGGGCAAAATCAATGAATACCAGGACAGCGCCATGTTGACGAATACGACGTATTTTGGCCGGGATGATTCGATTTGCGAAATAAATTCCTTGCCCATCCGCGGCGCCAGCGGCTGGGGCTCGGTGAGCGAATAAACATAGATGTACCCGGAAGCCGAATGGCGATGCGCCAGGAAAAAAATTTCGGGTTCGGAACCCAAAACTGCCACGGTATCGGCCGGCGCGCTATGGTCCTTCACATAGCCGGCGATTTGGACGGCTTCAGGAAATGGATTGCCCGGATAGAGTCGTCTCGAAAGTTGAACCGGGGCCGTATCGAACCACATTCGGGCATTATTCGCCATCAAATCCGCGACAACGAATGCCGCCAGACAAAGCGGCAGCCAGCCGCACCGCCGGGCCTTGAACTGATGATTAAACGCGCGCCCGACGGCTTGAAAAAATGCCCCATTCAAAAGCGCCAGCCATGGCAAAAGCATGAGAAAATAATGATTGCGGAAATAGAAGCCAGGAACCACCGCGGCCCATCCCGCCAGAAACACGAGGGTGGGGAGGGCCGATCGCCAGTCGCGGATTGCAGGTGGCGCCTCGTCGGACGCCTGAGAATGAGGATGAGCACCCGCCGTCGCCGGGGCCATGGCGGGCAGGGTCGAGTGCCAAAGATTCCCCTTTGCCCAGGCCGAGCAGATCAATCCCGCCACTCCAAATAGCCAGGGCCATATTCCCGATTCAAAAACCGGATCAAACCCCGCGACGAACTGACCCGGCGCGGCGCGCAATGGAAGCATTGACACGTATTGACGGGCGTAGTCAAACGTCCAAAAAATGAAGGCGTGCCAAAGACCGGCCCGGGCAAACGTAATCGCGCTCGCCAGAAAGGGCGCGACGCAGCCCGCGCAGAAGAGAATTGCGCTGAAGATCACTTTTTGCGCCGCCTCCTTTCGGAAACAATTCCACAAAAACCAGACCAGGATGAAAAACGGAAAAAACACCGCGTGCTGTTTCATGAGAATCGCCAGGCCGAAAGCGAGTCCTGAGACAAACCACCATGGATTGGGCTTTCCTTTTCGGCCCATCAGCAGCGCCCAAACGCCCGCGCAGACAAAGAGTGAGACAAAATGCGTGGCATGGCCCGCCAGACCGGCGGCTTTGGGCAAGGCGGCGAGGCAGATGTAAATAATCGCGGCAATCAGGGCGCCAGAGTCGGCCAACAATTCGCGGCCAATAAGGAAAATGAGAACGGCGGTGACGGAAGTGACAACGAAGATTCCGATATGAATGCCCGCGGTGGACTGCCCAAAGATGGCCATCAAGAAGGCGTACATGAAATACACGCCCGGAAACTTCATGTTGAACGCAAGCTTGTAGGGAAGAATGCCTTGCAGAATCAATTGGCCGGCGTAGGCGTACTCGCCCTCGTCCCGTTCCAGCGGCATCGCCCGCAAATGCCATCGAATGGCAACATTGAGGCCCAGGGCCAAAATGAGTCCTATGAGCGTCCATCGGCGCCAGGACGTTGCATGCGTGGAATGGTTCAAGTTTCGGCAGGATAGCGAAAGAGCCTGAAACGTCCAGAGTCCACGGTTGTAGCAGCGGACATGAGTCCGCTCTGATTTTTTGGGTTTTGAGGCTCAAGCGCGTGCGAATTTAGTCAGAGCGCGCTCACGCCGCGCTGCGACCAAAACGAGGGCGCGCCAGCGGTACGCCCGCTCTAACGATTTGTCGTGTTGAAGTCCGTTGTTTAATCCGGTATTTTATCAGCGTGGGTTCGAATTTGATCCGGGAAGACTGAATCGGAACCCGACCCGTTTGTTATCATTGTATGACACTGACTGAAAAAATCCTCGCCCGCGCCGCCGGCAAGGCAAAAGTTCAAGCCGGCGAAAACCTCTGGGTCAACGCGGACATTCTAATGACGCATGATG
>JBOHXA010000629.1:0-2724 GCA_050737335.1 Limisphaerales bacterium
TTCGGACAGCTTGACCACATCAGCAACGACGCTGTGAGCCACTTGAACGGAGTCGCCCTTGCGGGCCTTTTTCGGTTTAACCATTGCTTCAACGATGCCACAGTCAAACCAAAACCGAAAATCGAAATTCAAAGTTGCCCACTACCGCTTCGCGGGGCCGGCCGATGTACAGGCGGTGACGGCGCGGCGCGCCGGCCCTGCCGCATGCAGCTATTGGGCGGGGCATTGGGCGCGCAGTTTCACCTTGAAGGAAACTGCTCCCTTGATTCCGACCTGAGTCGAACCTGAGAGTATGGCTGTGGCCGGGACGGGCGCGCCGCCGGACATCATGCCAAAGACAAGGGTGTTGGTGGATTGATCGGTCTGCGCATTGAGAATGAGCGGAGGGTCGAAGGAAATCGTGACGTTATTGCTGTTGTCCATGCTGGCGGAAGCGGGGGAAAGGCCGACTGGACCGCCGGCAATCACCGTCCAGACCTGGTTGCTCGCGCGTTCTGAGAATGAGAAATAATTCGGTGCGCCAAAAGGCAGCGTCAATGAATCCACCGTCAGGATGTTGGTATCGGTTGGCTGGCCATTTCCATTGCCATTGAGCGTGATCTGGTATTCATAGCCGTACACACCCGCGGTGTCCCTGGATGTCCCGGGAAAACTGCGGGACATTAACACACACGTCGCGGCCACATTGGTGGGGGTGAAGGAATCGGATTGTTCCGAGGGCGAAACCTGGCAATTGGCGCTGAACCGGCAGTAGATGCCCGGATAGTTCGCGTTGACCAGCTTCAACGACTGTGCGGAAAGGCCCACAGCCACGAGCAGGGCAACGCTGGAAATGAAGATGGTTCGCATAGTTTTACAGGATAAAATGAGCAGGCGGTATGCCATTAAGGCGCGGGTTTTAGGCAGCGGAAAAGAATCAGAAGCGAACTCATGTTCGCTGCTACGGCTCTCGTTCTTGTAGCAGCGCCGCGTGAGCGCGCTCTGGCTAAATTCGTACGGGCTCGAGTCCCAAAACCGGAAATCAGAGCGGACTCATGTCCGCTGCTACAAAAACGAAGTTCATGGCCCTGATGCCGGACGCGCGCGTCACCCATTATTTCGGCAGCAAGTCGGTGACCATGGCGCGTTCTTCCTTCAATTCATTCACCGTGGCATCAATTTTCCCGCGGCTAAAGTCGCTGATTGGCAGGCCCTGGACAATTTCCAGTTTTTTCCCGTCGCTTCGAGCGGGGAATGAACAAATCAATCCTTTCTCGATGCCGTAGCTGCCGTCGGAGCACAGGCACACGCTGTGCCAGTCGCCGTGAGCGGTCGGCTGTGCAATGGACCGGACGCTGTCCACGATGGCGTTGGCCGCGCTGGCGGCGCTGGATGCGCCGCGCGCTTTGATGATCGCCGCGCCGCGCTGTTGCACGGTGGAAATAAATTCGCCTTTCAGCCAGGCATCATCCCGGATGGCGTCCGCCGCCGGCTTGCCGTTGATTCTGGCGTTCGTAAAATCGGGATATTGCGTTGCCGAATGATTGCCCCAAATGGCCAGGTTGCCGACGGCTGTGACGTCCACGCCGGCTTTGCGGGCGAGCTGCGCTTTGGCCCGGTTTTCGTCCAGGCGCGTCATGGCGAAGAAACGGTCGCGCGGGAGGTCGGGAGCGTTGTTCATGGCGATGAGACAGTTGGTGTTGCAGGGATTGCCGACGACGTGGACGCGGACGTCGCTGGCGGCGTTTTTTTGGATGGCCTGGCCCTGGCCGATGAAAATTTTGCCGTTGATGCCCAGCAGGTCTTTTCGTTCCATGCCCGCCTTGCGCGGGACGCTGCCCACGAGCAAGGCCCAATTGACGCCGCGAAAACCCTCGTCCAGGTTCGCCGTGGCCACCATGCCTTTGAGCAGGGGAAAGGCGCAATCGTCCAATTCCATGACCACGCCGCCGAGGGCGGGCAGGGCCGGCTCGATTTCGATGAGGTGCAGGATGACGGGTTGTTCGGGGCCAAACATCGCGCCGGAAGCGACGCGGAAGACCAATGCGTAACCGATTTGGCCGGCTGCGCCTGTGATGGCGACTTTGATGGGCGTTTTATTCATAATAAAATGGACGGCAAATATACATTGAAGAAAGCCGGGAACAAAGATTTTCATCGAGCGTCGCGTCAGCGCGATCGAGTCCCAAAACCGGAAATCAGAGCGAACCCATGTCCGCTGCCACAGAAAACGAAGCGGGAATTTCCATAACCGTTAGCTGGCAGGTTGGCAATGAGCGAAGCCGCACAGTTGTTCCGCGAAGGAGTTAGAGCGGACTCACGTCCGCTGCTACGGCCCTCGTTCTTGTAGCAGCGCCGCGTGAGCGCGCTCTGACTATGGACTGCCAGGGATTAATCCAGGTTTCTCATTGACTTTTCAAAGCATTCATGATGCAATGGCAAGGTACAATGCGCGAGGGGTAACCTGGCGCGGCGTGGAAATATTTGAAACATGAAAATGAAATTTGTTGGTTTGGGATTCGTGGCTTTTCTAACTTTCGCCCTTGGCGTTTCAACCGCTCCGGGCCAGGGCGCGACGGCTTTTACTTATCAGGGCTGGCTTCGCAACGGCGGCACAGACGTTTCCGGCACGAACGGGATGATCGTCACTCTTTACAGCGCCGCTTCCGGCGGGAGTGTCATCAGCAGCCCCATCACCAACATCTTTGCTTTTTTCTTTGTTTTATTTACATTGATGCTTGATTT
>JBOHXA010000630.1:0-2583 GCA_050737335.1 Limisphaerales bacterium
ATTTTAGACCTACCTGATATAAAAATAAAAAACATAATGGTAAATTCTGACCCCGCACGCCATCAAAATACACGTAGGAGACGTCATGCCGGCGTCTCGCCATCTCGCGCGCCAGCTCCAAGGTGAATGCGTGTCCTGCGAAATCGTGAATGACAATTTTCATTGCCTAATTCACGCGACCGGATTCCATGATTCGGCCGTGGCTTCGGCCGGCGGAAACACCCGCTGACGATCTTTTCTACGTCGCACCATGCAAACAATTCCCGCTAGTTGAGCCAATAGCTTTCCATGCGCCTTTTTGACCGCCAACAATCCATAGATCGAGTCGGACGCCCGGAAGGTTGCCGTATTTCATGCATCTCCCTTAGGCCTTTCCAAAAGAGCTTGACTACACAAGGAACAGATAGATAGCAACATTTCCCCCCTAATTCCGGGATTCGACCCGATATGAGAATTCTCTGGCTGACGAAATTATTGCCGTACCCGTCGTTCAGTGGCGACTTGATATATTCACGCCACCTAATCGAGGGCTGCGTTCGATTGGGCCTGGAGATGGTTGTCGTCTGCCACAGGGACGGCTCGGCGGAGCATCCGGCGGAGTTACCCGGGCTCACATGGGACGTAATCGAAACCCCTTCCAGAAGCCGCTTGGCGGCGATATTTTCCAATCTTCCCAATATCGCCGCGCGGTTCGCCGGCGCAAGCCGGCTCCAAGTCACGATGAATCGTGTGAAGGAGGGAGGCTGGGACGGCATCGTTTTTGATGGCCTTGGCGCGCTCGCCTTTATTGACGAAATCGAAGCTGCCCTCCCGTCGCTTAAGCCATCTCCTTTTGTTGCATATATTTCCCACAATCACGAGGAGACGATCCGTTTCGCGACCGCAAGGGTGAGTAGTCCGGCCTGGTATCGCGCGGTCCAATACGCCGACGCCTTTAAGACGAGATGGCTCGAGCGCAAGGCGGCCAGTCTTTGCGACATATTGAGCGTGGTCACCGAAGAGGATGGTCTGCTTTTTCGCAAGCATAACCCACATCGGCGGGTTGAGGTCATTTCACCAGGCTACGCAGGCATACGAAAGGGGCCGCAGTCGTTGGCCGGGAGATCAAGACGGGTGATGGTCTTGGGTTCTTTCCAATGGATGGCCAAACGGACAAATATCGAGTCCTTTCTCGAAGCCGCCGCGCCAATTCTGCCGACGGCTGCAATAGCCTGCGATGTCGTTGGATCGATGAGCGAAGGCTACCGGCAGCGGTTGCGCAGGCGTTTTCCCTGGGCAAACATTGTCGGGACGGTTTGCTCGACCGCCGAGCCGCTGGCGCTTGCACGGATCGGTATCGTACCGGAGCAGACGGGTGGAGGCTTCAAGCTCAAAATTCTGAATTATGCATTCGCGCGCGTTCCCATAATCGCCCTGGAAACGGCAATGGCGGGGGTTCCATTGAAGCCTGCTCGTGACTTTATCGCCGCGTCGAGCGTAGACGAATTGGTGCGCTTAATAGTCGCGCGCATCGATGACATTGCGGGCCTGGAAAGTATGGCCAATAGTGCGTTCGATGCATGCGAGGCGGCGTTCAACTGGAGCGATCGTTGCGAAAAGTTAGTTGCCGCATTTGGCAGCCCGACGAACGCGTAGGTGCTACGCGGTCCGGCGATTGGCAACTCTGTCCAAACTCCAAAAACGCCCGGCCACGATGTAGAACAGCAGAATAAATGCCCAATTGTTCAACTCGTAGGGTGTCCGCGAGAGAAAGAGGCGGGGCACCTGGCTCAGGTACGCAGCCATCGCGAATTTGACATAGGGAGGGATTTGCCCTCCCCGTATCAAATCCAAGCTGATCTTTATTGGGAGAATGATCGTAATAATGGCGTAAATGCTTCCCCCAATAAGCCCCAGGTCATAAAAAGATTCAAAGAAGGGATTGTCGATGAATCCCGACTTAAAGCCATGCCCCCATAACGAGAACGTGCGAAGCGCATGATTAAAGTAGGCCAACCGATCGGCAGCCGACAGGTCTAAACTTAATCCACTGACGCCATGGCCGTCGCCGAAGAACGAGGCGGCGCCGCTGCCCAAAAACGCCAGTGCCGAATTAATGAGAGGAATGATTGTCTTCGCGATAAAAGCCGAGCCAATTATCGTCAGCGTTAGCGCCAAGCTCATCAGCGCCAATTTGGTCCGGGTTAGTCGAAAATGTTTCGGCGGCCCGCGCTTTCCAAAACGCCGCTCCAATAATGTCGCCGTGGCGGCATACATTGCCAAGACGCCCAAGCCGATCATGTTGGTACGGGAACGAGCGAGAACGAACATCGGCAGAGCCGAAGCCAGGGCCACTATCAGAGCCGTGCCGGACCACAGCCGCCTTTCGCGATTCTCGCGGAACCACACCCAGCCCGCAACAAGGGTCACCATTGCAATCTTGGCCACGTTGAGCGGCGAGCTTGTGTCCCCCGTTTGGTCGGCGCCAAATCCGCCGAAGCGACCGGCGGAAATGAAATCTTCAAACCTGGCGACCGAGGAAACCGCGTAGGCAATGGAAGCGACCGCGGCAAACGTTCCGACGATAGCGACCCCCCGTTGCAG
>JBOHXA010000631.1:0-16561 GCA_050737335.1 Limisphaerales bacterium
CCATTACAGAGATGGCATTTTGACCATTACTTGTCCAAAGCGCGGCTGACGGGAAGAAACAACTCATCCTCAGTCTGGCGAATGGGCTATAAAACTGCTGGTCTCCGCCCCGCTTCCGCAATTGAGCGCGTTTTAACCTCTTCAATCAACGTCTCAGTGTTTCAACCGTTTTAGACGCTAAAATTCAGAACTTTTGGCTGCACGAGCCGGTCGAAATCCGCGTAAGACATTCGGATAACCTCCGAGTGAGAGCCTCCGGGGAAGGCGATTTCCTCGATTCCAGCAAGCGTCTCAGCAACGAAAACCTCCATGTCGTACAGGCGGCCAAAGGGCGGCATGGCGCCGGTTTCACACTCGGGGAAGCATTTTTCAAATTCCGCTTCAGTTGCGAATTTCACGTTTTCGGCCCCGGTCATGTCGCGCAGATCCTGCATGATGACCTTCTGATTGGCCGGCAAAACGGCCATTGCCATTTCACCATCCAGTTTCACGATGACGGTCTTCGCCAGTTGCTTGCCGGGTATATGCGCGGATGCCGCGACTTCCCGCATGGTGTAAGCGGGGGGATGCGTAACGCTCTGGTATTTGATTCCTTCGCTCTCCAAAAGCTCCTTTAATCTGGGCACGATCATAAAAACCTTTCTCTTTTTTGAAACGATAATCTCAAAACAGCCCGAGTCAAATATGAGCCTCCCGGTTGCGAAGGACGGGACGGAATAAAACCGCGAATCCCGACCCTCCCTTCGCGGGTCGTATTCGGGGTTAATCTGAACCGCCGATGCCTTTTGTCACATCTAAACGGTCAATGAAATGTTCCAATGGTTCCCATACGTCCCCGGCATGAATCCCTCCCGGTAGTACCCCCGAAACGTTCAGAACTTGACCTTTGCCCCGAACAATCGCGCGCTTACCCGCCAAACAACCACGGTTCAAGGGACGCTGCGTTCGAGCGAAAGAAAATAAACATCGTTCTCCCGGAGCGGCAGTGAAATCTCGAACTTGCCGTCCGCATTCACGGTTACCACCGTCTTCGAACAGGGTTTGCCGTCGGAAAGATTTTCCAATTCGGCTGTCAATTCAGGGGTTAAATCCGTCGGACTTCCAAGTTCAAGATAACGCGAGTAAGGATCATTAAAGTGATAGCCAATGCGGTAAATCGCGAGGCGATAGTGGCCCGGCGGCACGTCGCTTAAACGGACGCTCACGTTTTGCTTTGCCTTTGCCGGATGAGGTCGGAAGAAATAATCCTGGTCACTAATTTTTCCGTCATGTGTTGGATCGCTCAGGTCCCATAGCAAAATCTGCGCCCCACCGTCCTTGCCGGTGCATACGTAAGAGGAATCGTCAGCGTTTTGTAATTCGACAGGGCCCAGCATGGACAAAAATTTGTATGCCCAGAACGCCGGCTTTCGAATGCCTTCAAAGTTGATCAGCCCAAAGCCGCCGTAAAAGGGCCGCGGCGCCGGCCCATTTTCCTCGAATATGTCCGTGAACGTCCAAAAACTCATTGAATTGACCGATTCAGTATGGCGCAGTTGTTCCAGGATAAATGGAGCCATGAAATAGGAGTCGTGAATCGGATCGCGCGAGGAATAAGAGGCGCTCCATTCGGTAATATAAATCGGAAGATTCGGTTTGGGGGAATTTCTTACGATAGGAATCTGGCTATTGACCGTATCGGCTACGTAATGCAGATTCGGCGATAAATAAAGTTTCTTGTATCCGTACTGGTCCAGGCCACTGGGGCCGCCACCCAGACCGTAGGAATGAAAGCTGATAAAAGCAAGCGGCACGTTTCTTTTCTGGCAGAAATCAATCAGTTCGCGGGTCCAAACCGGTCCGGCGCCCGCCGGGCCGCCGACGGCGTAATCCGAATCCACGCTGCAAACGTCGCGCGCAGTGTGCTCGTAAAGTTGAAAATACGCGTCCTGCGCGCTGACGCCGGCGGGAGGCTGCCAGAAGATTCGCAGATTGGGTTCATTCCATACCTCAAAGCGCCAGGAGGCAACCTCGGCGGCGCCATAACGTTCCGTCCAATGTTTCACCAGCGCGGTGATGAGGCCGTCCCATTTCGCATAGTCCCGAGGCGGGGTGACATTGGCCTGCCACCAGAAAATCTTCCCGTCGCCGGACGCGAGCGCCTTTGGCATAAAGCTGAACTCCACAAAGGGCTTCATTCCAATGCGCAACAGAAAATCGTAAATGTCGTCAATGTATTGCCAGTTGTAACGGGGACGGCCGTCTGCATCTTCGGAGTAAACGCCCAATTCGTCCTGCAGCAGCCCGTGCATGCGGAGATATTTGAATCCGATCTCGCGGTGGCACTCGGCAAGCTGGCGTCGCCAGCCCGCCCGCAATCCTTCCGCCGCGCGTCCCGCTCCAACGCAATCCTGCCAGATCATCGAGCGCGGCCCTTTGACTTGTTTCAAGTCGGCCATGATGACCCGGTTGCTGACGGAAAATGTGTCATTCGCGGCTGCGGCAAAAACGGATAAAAATAGCAGCGCGGGGACGATTAATCCCACCAATTTGATTATTCGCATAGTCATCGCTGGAACCTCACCGGGCCGAATGCGCCACAATATCGTCGGCCGTCCACATAATGCGATCCGGCCCGGCGCAATGAATTTCGGTGTCCGCGCCCGAGATCTGATGGAAGAAATAGGGCGTGCCCCATGGATCCACCAATTCGCCGTTCCCGTTGATTATCATGCCGGCATCGGCGCTGATAAAATTGATGTGTTTCGGGTTTTTGCCGCTTAATTCGCTGGTGATTTCGTGGTTATTGCCCACCGGATTGCCGCCAAACATCTCGCCGTATTGCCGGATGGCGCGGCTCACGTTTTGAATCACTGTCGCGGGATCGAGGTTTGTGAATTGCAGCGGCGCCGGGGTCCCGGCAGGCGGAATGACGATCGTGACAGCGCCAGGAGCCACAGTGCCCGGCGGCGAATGTACAAGGGCAAAGTTGGATTTGATGATCGCAACGGTGTTTGTGTTCTGATTGGCCAACGCCCGCCTCACGGCGTCATTTTGTTCCTGGACGGTGAGGCGCGGCGCCGGCTTATGGATGAAAACGAAAAGGAAAACCGCGATGAGAACCACGCCCACAACCAGGGCAAGCCATTTTCTCATACAAAACCGAGATTTGAAGAAGAAAACCGGCTGAGATTTGGAAACACACTGGCCAGGTTGTCCGAATCAATGCCAAACCAGGTCGCCAGTGTGGCGAAGTATTGATCAATGGCGGTGGTGGGAATCCAGCGGCCGGTGCTGGTGTCATTGGGGCCATTGATGGTTTGCACCGGAAATTGGCCATAGGTCCTTTGCCCGTTCACCGCGCCGCCGAGGATCAAGTGATGGCTCCCCCAGCCATGGTCGCTGCCCTCGCCGTTGCTGGGAAACGTGCGGCTGAAATCGCTGCAGGTGAAGCTGGTGACATTATTGGATAGCCCGAGTTGTTCCATCGCGCGCTGGAATGCATACATGGACTGGCTCAACTCCGCAAGCAGGTTTGTATGCGAACCCACAAGAACGTCATTGGGATCGTTGGCGGTATAATTGGTTTGGCCGGTGTGCAGATCATAGCCGCCCACCTGCACGAAAAAAATCTGGCGCAGCATCCCAAAACCGCCCTTGCCTACGGGCGTGCTGCCGGCGGCAATCAACCGCGCAACCATTTCCAATTGCGGACTCAAGGTGGACTTGAATGCCGTGCCGCCTTCGGGCGGGGTAATCGTCGCCGGGAATGGATTCGTCCAAAACGTCGCCGACGCGGTGTTCGAAATGGCGTTGTTGAGAAGCGTTGCATTATTGATGGCCTGTTCCGCGACGGACGCGTAGGCCTGCGCCTGGAGATTGGTGTACGGCAAGCCCAGAATGTTCATCAGTGTGGGCAGACGATTCGTGCTGGCCCCGCCGGAGGGCGTCGAGGGCATGGACAACGAAACCGCGCCGCTTGTGGAGACGGAGTATTGCGACACAATATTCCCCACTTCAAACGTATTGGCGCCCGCAAGCGTGACCATGAGCGAAATCGGCGCGTTGGGTTGCACCGAGTTGAGCAAATCCGCCATGCGCCCGCCCCAGCCGGTGGTGGGCGGCTGGTCAGGAATCGAGGTTTGCCATTGCGTTTGCTGATCGGCATGCGAAAAGAGTTGCGGCGGCTGTTCCACGGTTCCCGCCAGATACTGGGCGCGCGTGATGGGATAGACCAGCGTGCCGGTGTTGAACAGAAACGCCAATTTGCCTTCACCAAACAACGTCTGTAATTCCGGACAACTCGGATGCAAGCCGTAGGTGTTACCGTCGGGGTCCAACGACGTGACCGCCAGGATCGCGCTTTGTGGAATGGCCAGCACCGGCGTGCGGATTGTGGCGTAATTATTGTATTGCGATTGGATTGTGGGGATGACGAGATTGTTCGAATCGTTTCCGCCCTGGAGAAAGATGCAGACGAGCGCTTTATAACTCGAGATGTCGGATTGCGCCACGGCCGCGTTCATGAACCGCAACTGACTGATGGCCGAGGTCATGGCAACGGTCCCGACGCCCGCGCACGCCGCGCGCCGCATAAACTGGCGGCGGGAAATGTTGGAAAAGTCGTTGCTGCTATTCTTGCTCATAAATTATTTTTGAATAATGTAGTCCGGCGAACTGGCAATTAAATGAATCACGGCGCGCACCCGATCACGCATCTGCGTTTGGGTGGGCGGCGCGCCGTAAGGAAAATTCGCGGTGCTGCCGACATAGCTCACGATGTTCGATTGCGAGGCGGCGGACAATTCGCCGGCGGCCAGGTACGTGTTCAACGCGCTCACCAATTTGGGAATCCCGGCGCTCGATGTATAGTTGGTTGTCATCCATGGCCCTATGTCCAGCACAATCGAGCCGTTGCCTCCGGTAAAACTGCTCAGGCCGTTTGTGTTTCCCGTGTTGTTCAAAATGCCGCCTTCAACGAAGTTCATTTGCAAGGCCGCACCGGTCGCGGTGGTCAATTGAAATTCCGGCGTGGTCAAACCCGCCGAGGCCAAAGCGCCGGGAAATTCGTAACCGGGATAAAAGAAATTGAATACGGTGGGCGAGCGCAGGGGTGACTGCGACAAGCTCGCCGTCGAGCCCGTGTCCGTATAGCCCATGTTCCACGTGCTTTGCCGAATGACGACGGTGCCGGAACGTTTCAGGTGCGGCGCCTGCAAATCATAGACCGAGAGCTTGTTTTCGTTTTGGTTCTTTGAAACGGTGGTGATAACGGTGAAATGAGTCGAGTCGGACACGCTGGCGACCTCGTAAACTCCGCTCTTTGCCGAACCCGACGTGAAATGGATATACACGCTGTCTCCGGCCACAAGCCCATGGGGACCGGTGGTGCTGATGAGGATGTTCGTCCCGGTTTGCGTGTAGCCGCCCGTGGACAATTTAGGCAGCAGACAACTGCCGGCGCGCTTCGTTAAATCCGTCGTCCCCACGGTGAAATGCGCCGTGTCAATTATATTGGAAACGGTGTAAAGCCCGTTTGACGCGCCCCCGGTTGTAAACACGAGATAAACCGGATCGTTGCTGGCCAGGCCATTGCCGGAAAGAGCCGCCGTAATCACGCCGTTGGTCTGGCCGTACGTTCCGGCCAACAGTTGCGGCGCGGTGATTGTCAGGGTCGTCTTGCTCGTCGCCGTCACGCTGTAACCCTGCGAAGTCGGCGCCGGATTTCCGGAGGTATCGGTGAAGATCATGTAGGCTGTGTCGCCGGTGTTCATTCCATGCGGCGTCGTCGTGATAATGGCAATGACCTGGTTGGTGGTCTCGCCATAGGCGCCGCTCACGGTGGGCGGCGACGGAAACGCCCGGGCCAATTCGGTCACGCGCAGCAAGGGTTCGCGCTGCTTGCCATAGGTGGGCTGCGATATCATGTCTGGACTGCGCGCTTCGTAATCCAGAAGGATCGCCTTGATCACCGCCTGCATGTTGCCGCGGACGCCGGCGCCGTCATCTTCGAACACCTGGGCGACGTCGTAAACGTAATCCCGGCTCGGATTGCTGGTCACCAGCCGCTGAATCAGTTGACGGCAGACAAACGGTCCCACGTTTTGATTATTGAAAATACCATTTAAAGCCTGCTCCAAATTTTGTGAACAATAGGCATCATTTGTCGTCGAAGGCACAGTTTGATTTCCATAGGCGGGCGGCAACACGACGTTGTCCAATATCAGCTTTGCTCCCAGATCATGGTGGGAAGGCACCAAAACCATGGGATTGGTCCCATTGTACGCCGGATACCAATTCGATGGCAGGCGGCCATTGGCCTTGTTTGTTTGATAATAATTCCAGCCCGTAAAAGCGGCGGAATAGCCCATGATCTCATTCTGGTCATAGGTGGGGACCAGATTGTCCTGCGAGTTCAGCACCAGCGAACCGTCCGGCCACAAGCGATTTAAACCAATGGAAAATAATTGCTGCGATTCGCGCCCGTAGTTTTCATCCGCATGCAATCCGGTGATGATGCTGCCTTCGTTGTTGCCTAGCATGTCCAGATAATTGCCCATGGCCGGGTGAAGAGTGACATTTTCGAGAATCGCGCGGTAATTGCCAAACGCATTGTCCACCAGCATGTCGTAGTATGAGGCAAGTTCGTCCGCATGATTTTGCAGCACCCCATTTTCCGACACCACGAAAATCTCGCTCAGGGCAAGAGCCACGCGCTGCCGCAATTGGTCCGGCGCGTTGATCGAATTCTGCCACCACGAATTGAACCAATCGGGGCTTTGATACAAATCGGTCGGATCTGAGTAAGGATGCGCCAGGACGTTCGTGAGCGCATGTGTCGGAGGAATGAGAAATTGATTGTTGATCCAACCGGCGTATCCGAGCGCCTGCACGGAAGCGATGCCGTTCGAGTTGTAGCCGAAGGTGGCCTGGGTCAGGAACCGCGCCGCCTCGTTGGGATCGGCCGAATCCTCAGTCCATGCCGGCGGCGCCGGCGGCGGCGTGAACGTCTGTGAACCATCGGCGAGCGTGAAATGCCCGCCAATCTCGCCGTCCGCAAAGGCGGTGCTCTCGATCACGATGGCCGCCTTGCCTTGAGAAATGATTTGGAGAATATCATTGGTCCCGAGCGGGCCGGTGTTCTTGATGTTCCACACATACGTGCCGTTGGGCTGCGGTTTTGCCGCTGAAATATCGAAAATCAATTCCGGCGGTTCGTTGTCGTAGGGATCGGAATTGATGGATTCGCCCGTCGGAGCGCCGACGAGGTTGGTAATCGTAAAGCTCAAGATGGCTTGCGTGCCCGCGGCGTTGACGCGCAGCGTGGCCGAGCCGACGCCTTCGCTCACGACGCCGGGCAGGGCCAGCAGATTTGCCGAGTACAGCGCGCCGGGCGTGCTTGCGGCCAATGGCGGATAATAACGCGACAGAAGATAGCCGGGCACAATACCGGCGGGATTATTGTTCGTGCCAGTGGGGTCCTGAAGCCATGCCACCGACCAGTTGTCGTTGGTGCCGACACCGGCCTTGTGCAGGATTTCGATGTAATATTGCTGCCCGGACGTCAGAGATAACCAGCCGGATTGTTGGGATGATTGCAAGTTATACTGGCCCGGCGAGGTTCCGTTCTGTGCCGGCGCGGTCGGGTTATTGGTTGGCGTGACCCAGGCGCGCAGCACATCGTTCACCTGGTTGTTATCATCCGAAATCCAAAGTTGAGCCGAATCACTGCCGGCAATCCAAAAATAATAATTCCCTGTGACTGGCGCCGTGAAATATCCCCGAATTCGTTCCCCGTAATTCTGCCCATAATTAGTGACGCCTTGCAGGCTCCCCAAAACGTTCGTGACGTTCGCCGGAATGTCCGTCGGAATATCGGCGACATTCGTGCCGGGCACATTGGTCCAGATTTCCTGCACGACGGAATTGCCTGTGTTCAGCACAAGGATATTCAATACCGAGGCGCCGGTCCCAACGTGGTTGCTGGCCGTGAGCATGACACTGAAGCTGCCGGCCAGGGTTGGAATGCCGCTGATGACTTGGTTCGTATGATTAAAGGATAAGCCGGGCGGCAGACCCGATGCCGTGAAGCCAAGCGGCGTGTTCGCACCCGTCACCGTATAAGTAAACGGCTCGCCCAGGAAGGCGACGGCGCTCAATCCGCTGGTGATGACCGCCGGCGCATTAGAGGCGCCGGAGACAAAACGGTTGGTTGGATACAGGCACGAATTGGGGATGACTTCTCTCGCCTGGCTTGGGCTGTACCAATACAGATGCGCCTGGCCCGCGCCGCCTGCCTGCAAATATTCAAGCTTGATGTCGTAGCGCGTGCCGCCTTGCAGGGCGATGACGTTTGTCCAGTCCGTCAGGCTTTGGGCCTGCCATTTATTGATGAGCAACTGGTCATTGACCCAGAGACGGCAGCCGTCGTCGCTTTGGACATCAAACATGTAGGATTCCGAAAACTGGGGTTGTACTTGTCCGGACCAGCGTACGGTGTAAAGCCCGTTGCTCAGGTCTGGCGAAGTCCCATTCGTCCAGTCAAAGTCAATGTCCGGGTCAACCCGCGTCAGGAACAGGTTCGTGGGATTGAAATTGGCTGAGTTTGTATAAGTGGCGCTTGAATTGGTGTAATATTGCCCAAGCAATCCTGTGCCAGTCGCCGTGGGCGAGGGATAAATAACGACCGCCGCATTGCTTTCCGTTCCGACGCTGTAATTTGCTCCGGGCAACACTTCCAGTTGCACAATGACCGGCGCCTGAAGGTTTGTATCCGTTAGCGGCAGTACCGTGACAGTCGCCGAACTGGCGCCCGCGGGCAATGACACCAACGTCGGAACCCCGACGTAATCCACACCCGCGGGCGCAAAACCCGCGCCCGGTCCCGCTACTGCCAGATTAACGGTGATCGAGTCCAGCGGAAATCCTCCCCGGGTTACAGTAAAGAGGCCCGTGTCCGTGGCTTTTTGCCCGGGGTCGGGTTCGGTCGCCGCAGGATCAGTGGCGGCGATAGTGATGACATTTTGCGATGCCAGCATGTTCGTCACGTATTCGTAATCGCTCATGGCAGCGCCGTTAAAATCTTCCTGGCCATTGCTGTATGCGTTGGTGGGATTCAGACCGAGGGCAAATTTTTCCCAATCATTCATCTGGCCGCCATCGGAGGACACGTCTGAGATTCCGACACGATAAAATTTCGTCACCGGCCCCGGCGTTCCGGTTAAAGTAATGCTGTCGCCTGAGAGCGCTTCCATGTTCGTCTCCACGATCCAAACCGGGGAGGCCGGGTTGGTGGCGCTTTCCAGGGTGTACATTTTCCCCGGGGCGCACGGCACCGTTACGGAAAAATTCGTGAGCGAGCATGAAAAAGCCGGGATACGAGGATAGGAGCTGGGATTAAAAGGATCGGTTCCAGCAATGGCCTCCTGCCAGTTCGCGTAACCATCGCCGTCCGGGTCCGTATCGGGATTGATGCCGTAAGCGTTATACATCCATTCCCAGACGTCGCTCATTCCATTGTGATTCAAGTCAACCATTTGGGCGGTGGCGCTCGCGGCAATGGAAAACAGGCAGGCAATGACAACTGCAAGGGAACCGTTCGAAAGAACTTTCTGCCTGCGGCAAATCGCGGGGGTCGGGATCATTTGCGCAAAGTTAAAATCGTCACCAGCTTCCTTCCGGTCGCGGTAAAAGTCAAATTGCAAACGTGTTTCAGAGAAACGATTAGCTTTCCGAATACAGCAACCCGACGTCGCCCTGGGTTCTCTTAGCCGCAACCATGCAGTTGGGAGGGAAGTGATTGCGCGGCAGACTTTTGCGCAAGGCAAGGAGTGAGGCGCGCGCATATCCCTCGTGGATCTGTAAGCGCCGAACGACGACCTGTCCGGCGTAGCCTCGGAGCGAAGACGGAAGTCCTTGCACAAAAGATCGCCTGCCCACCGTGGCTCCCGGCGAAGGTGGGAGCAAGCACGACCGATCCAATTGCATGGTTACGCCTTACTCCCGGTACCCAAACGCCCGGCAGTAAGGGGCCAATCGCTCCCGCGTCGGCTCAAGCGCGAAGGCGTAGTTTCGCCAGCGGTCAACGCTCTCTTTATAAGCGGGTTTGGCGGCTTCAAAATAAGTGGGGGAATGAAGTATTTTCCCGGCGGACATCTCCCGGTGCGCCGCCTGTTGCGGATGCCATTGCAGGCCCAGAAATTCCGTGACCCGCCTGCCTTCGGTTTCCGGGTTGGCAACCACTTCATGGTAATGCACTTCAATCCATTCAAATCCGCCCAGTTCACGAAACCGCAACCAGACGTCCATGAGATCGGCGTAATGTTTCGCCGTGCGTTCGATGGAAAGAAAATTCGCCGTGGCGGGATTGATCGGCAGGTTTTGGAAGTAACAGCTAATGACCACGTCACGCGGGTCACGCAGGGCAATGATCACTTTCAATTCCGGAAAAAGCCGAAGCCACAGGTGCAGCGAGTTCGTGGGCGACGGGTTTTTGTCCAACAAAAGTTCTGCCGCCGTGCCTCCGGACGCTTCGCGCATGAGGCTTTTGAAATAGCGGCCGCGAAGCTGGCTGCGCCGGACGGGCGGCAACTCGTTCAAATCGGACAGCGTCAGCCCTCGCGTGGCCTGCGCGGGACACAGAACATTCAAGATTTCCTCGGGAAAAGCCTCGGGTTCGTCAAACGCCCGGATATCCGGGTGAGCGGCGAGCACCTGTTCCATGAGCGTGGTGCCGCTGCGCGGGTGGCCGCCCAGAAACGCCAGCCGCGCCGTCGAGCCGCTGGCTTCGTTCCGCCACTTTCGCAGGCTCTCAAGCGTAAGGGCCCCCAATAAATCCCGGCGCCAGCCGTCCCATTTGTCGTAATTGCCAATGAGCGCCTCGGTGTCCGTCATGCGTTTGGCCAATGCCTTGGCCTCACCGAGCATGAGCCACGCCTCGTGGTATTTGCCCAGCGCGTCCAGCACGACGCCAAGCAAATGGTTGACGGAAACGTGAAGATTCGTGTCCAGGTTTGCGCTCTTCTTGAGGGCGTCCAGGGCGGCGGCGGCTTCGTCATGCCGGCCCTGGCGGTGAAAGAGAAAGGCCCGGTAATAAAGCCCCTGCGGATTGTGCGGGTGCATGGACAGGCACTTTTCGACGCATTCCATGGCGTCGCCCAATCGCCGTTCCCGCTCCCACCACGCCGCCATGCTCAAGAGGGCATGGACGGAGTCAACGGCCGCCGCCACAGCGCGCTGGAAACTGGCCCGCGCGCGGTCAAATCGGCGCAGGCGAAAATATTCCTGGCCGATGAGGACCAGCAATGACACATCGTTGGGACCGGCGGCGGCTGCCTGTTCGAGGGCGGCTTCAGCTTTTTCAAAATTAAGATCGCGGCCCTGGGCCATGGCGGATTCGAACCACAACTGGGCCACACCCGGAAATTGTCTGAGCAAATCATGGTACGTTGAAAGCGCCGCGGCATATCGCCCGCCCATGAGTTGTTGCTGGGCTTTTTGCCATCGCGCGATTCCGCGCGGATGGCGTTGCAGTCTGGCAAGATCGGTCACGGGCGGTTCAGGTGGAAAACTGACTTTTATGGCGCCGCTGCGCTAAAACGCATTCAGCGCATCAATCAATTCTCTCAACCGCCCATAATCGCGACGGTTGAACTGAAAGGCGATTCGTGGCGCGTCCAGATTGTCATTGTCTTCAATTTCATCCGGCGTGGGCGTGATCGCTTCAATTCTTCCATCAACGATGATGTCGGCAAAATCTTTATTCATCCCGGCGAGCGCGGCGGGAGGGGGCGCCTTTTTCAATCGGATGACCAGCAAATCTTTGACGAAACGGGACGATTGAAAATTGGCGTAGAAGCGAGCGATGATGTTCACGGCTTCATCCACATTGTCGGTAATTCGGTAGAGATGGGTGTCCGGCGGCGAAATCAATTGCTCTTTCAGCAGTTGTCCGCGAACGTTGGCGTCCCAGGTTTTCCAAAATGTGCCGCCGGGTTTATCCACGAGCACCAGAGGCATAAGCTGGCTTTTCCCCGTTTGCATCAGCGTGAGCGCTTCGTAACCCTCGTCAAACGTGCCGAACCCGCCGGGAAAGAGAACCAGCGCGTCCGAATGACGGATAAAGATGAGTTTGCGCGTGAAAAAATATCGGAACGTCACCAGCTTCTTGTCTTCGGCGATGACCGGGTTGGCGGCCTGTTCCCATGGCAGGCGGATGTTGACCCCAAAACTGTTTGCCGGTCCGGCGCCTTCGTGTCCGGCCTGCATGATGCCGCTCCCGGCGCCGGTGATGACCATGAAGCCGGCCTGCGAAATTTTCCGGCCAAATTCAACAGCCTGCTGGTATTCGGGCGCCGCCGGCGCCAGCCGGGCGGATCCGAAAATGGTGACTTTCCGTTTCCCAATGTATGGCGCGAAAAGCCGAAAGGCATAACGCAACTCCCGCAATGCAATCTTGATGATCCGCACGTCGCCCGAATCCCTGACATCCGCCAGCAATTTCAGCGCGTTTTCGATAATGTCCGCAACGTCGTTTTCATTGTATCCGCCGCCTTTATATTGAACCAGTTCGTGAATGCGCTTTTGCAATTCGGGATCGGCCACCGGCCTCTTTCCATTCTTCGGTTTCATTCGGCTGGCAAAATAAGTTCCAGACGGATCAAATGCAAGGGAGGGAAAAGCAAATGAATCGTCACCGATGTTCAGATTGGACGGTTCATCTTCAGGCCGGCGGGACGAAGGCCACGCGGCAATAGCGCCCCGCCAAGCGCCCGATCAGCAAAATGCTTTGCTCGACGTTCCGGCGTTTCACCGGGACAGCGACAGACCGGTCTCAATTTGTTCAAGCGTCCGGCCCTTCGTTTCGGGCACCATGCCAAAAACAAAAATCAGGCCCAGCGCGCTGCACAAGCCGTAAATCCAAAAGGTCAAAGCGGGGCCGATATGCGGGCTGTTTTTCAGGTACGGAAACGTCAGGGAAACAATATAACAGGAAACCCAAACGACCAGCGCGGCGAGGGACATGGCGCGTCCGCGCATTCTCATCGGGAAAATCTCGGAACATAAAATCCAGGGAACAGGCCCTAGCGCCATGGCAAATGCCGCGATAAACGCGAGAACGGCCGCCAGCAGCCCGGGCCCGCCCGCGTTTGCGTGAAACATCCAGCCAACGCAACCCAAAGCGATGACTTGCGCGGTCAATCCAACAAGGAGCAGCCCCCGCCGGCCCGCCTTGTCCACCAGGGCGATCGCCACGAACGTGAACAACAGGTTCACCAGCCCCACCAGGACCGTGGCCGAAAACGCGTCCTTCACGCCGACGTGGGCCGTGGTGAAGATGTCGGTGGAATAATACATTATGGCATTGATTCCGCTGAATTGCGCAAAAGCCATCAGCAGGACGGCAATGATTAACGGGCGGCGAAAGCGCGCGTGGGACAACAACTCAAGCATGCTTCCATCCTCCTGTTGCAAAACCGCTCGCACCGCCGAGATTTCCTCTTGCGCATAGGCCCGGCCACCCATGCTCTCGAGGATTCCCCGGGCCGACTCTTCGCGTTTCATCTGTATCAGCCAGCGCGGGCTTTCCTTGGCCGGAAACAGGACCAGCAGCAAAAAGATCGCCGGCGCCACTTCCGCGCCGAGCATCCAGCGCCAGCCGCTGACAGTGTTCCATGTGTCGTCGCCCATCCTTTGGATGAACGCGTTGATAAAAAGGGAAATGAAGATGCCGCTGACAATGCCAAACTGGAATAACGAACCCAACCTCCCGCGCCAGAGTGGCGGCGCCATTTCGGCGATATAGACCGGACAAATCATTGAGGAAATGCCAATGCTCAATCCGCTGGCAAACCGCGCCGCGAGAAATTCGTCAAATGTCCGGGGCACGGCTGATAACAATCCCGACAACGCGTACAAAATCGCGCACACGAAAAGGACGTTCCTGCGTCCAAAACGGTCGCTGAGAAATCCGGCGACGAGCGCGCCGGGGATGCAGCCGAGAATGGCGCTCGATCCGACCAAACCTTGCCGGAACGGATCGAGGAGAAAATGAATTTTAAGATACTGATTGGCGCCGTTAATGACAGCGGTGTCATAGCCAAAGAGGAACCCGCCCAAAATGGCCACGAACCCGACGACCAGCAGGATGCCGCTGCGAGATATCGAGACACCCGGCGGGCTATCCACAGATTTGGATGACGATGGAATCATAACGAAGCCAAAAAAATGGTGCCCCGGTGGGGGCTCGAACCTCAAACCAATTGATTAAGAGTGAATTTATTATACTCCCCTTATTTTGCACGGTTTTTTCCGAACTAAAGCCAGCCCCTTTTCATTGGTTCACCTAAAAATCTGTCAACTTTTTATACTAGCCGAAACATTTTGTATAGGGAAGAAAATTTTGTCAGAACTTGTCAAAAGGATTTTCAAGCTTTTATCCGATAAACCCTCGTTCCACGGTTCCAGAACAGCCAGGCGCAAAGCCAGACCCCTTAAATGACCGTTTAATCGAAGCATCCAAACGGATGGGAATTGGCATGTCTGACGGCTCGTGGGAATTTAAACGGTTTGACGGTTAGGAAGACCTTATGGCGCAAGAAAACCGTGAGCAGTGTTTTTTTCATAAATGTGTAAATGTAGCCTAACTTTTGATTATATTACCACCGGTTCGTATATCGCTCCAAACCTCACCCCACCTGTCCCAAAATCAAGGAGCAAAATTCACAGTGTCACCCAACCACGAAATAAACGTGACGTTCATGGAAGAACCTCATTTCTCAATCCATCAGAAAAATCCACCGAACTTTATTTAACTTCACTACAGCCAAAAATAGGCAGCAATGAACGTCACCCGAACAAACGTGTCCATTTAATATGACCGTGTTTCTCTTTTGGTGTGCTATTGGAATCGTTGTTGGGATTGTGTTTGCCTCCGGATTCGAATGGACGTTACACCGTTATTTGATGCACCGCTCGTTTTTTGTAAAATTCTTTCGTTATCCGTTTGAGCGCCATACGCTGGTGCATCACCATGTTTTCAAATGTGACCACACCTATCATTTAATCCATGAACCGGACAAAAAAACGATTCCCATGGCCTGGTGGAATGGCCCGGCGATTGTGGCACTGGTGCTATTGCCATTTTTAGCGTGGTCATTTTTCTCGTGCCGGTGGGGGATTTTGTGCGGCGCTGCGGTGATTTGCACCCTGTATTTCACAGCCTATGAATATATGCACTGGTGTATGCATCTGCCGAAGAAACGACATGTGGAGCGTTCGGGGATTTTCTTCCGGCTTAATGGCCACCATCTTCTTCATCATCGCTACATGAACAAAAATTTCAATGTAGTTCTACCATTGGCCGATTTATGTCTGGGAACACTTCTGCTGCGCTCAAAGGTCGCTTTTGTGCAGGCGCAGGGACCATCGCTGCCGAATGTTCAACCTAAAAAGAAGCCAAATAAATTGGCAGATTCATCTTATGCATCTCGTCCCAACGGCTAATTGGCGGTTTTGGCATAACACCATTTCATTTACAAAAACGTCACGGTGTCGTTTATGAGGGGAGCATAAAGAACATCCGTCCCGACGGGAATGAACGGCCAGTTGTTCTCAAACGTGTTCGGGCATCATCGCGGCTGGATTGAAAGGGACTCCGCCACAGTTTTGGAACGTATTATCACAATCTGACCCGGAGCATTTCCGAAGTGGTTTTTGTAATGGGAAACAGCGTTGGCATTGCCAAACGTCATTACGTTCACGAGGTCACAAAAGAATGCCGTGACAACTATTGGGCGTTGAAACCTGCCACGGAGACGCCGCCGGAACCAAAAAACGGTTTTGTCAGAATTGTGTCAGAAGAAAACGGTCTCATTTCTCAGTCCACCATCAAAAACCCTTGATATTAAATGGTGCCCCGGTGGGGACTCGAACCCCAAACCAATTGATTAAGAGTAGGGGCAACGGTGTTTCACCATGTTTCAGGGCGTTACTCTGCATTGCATCAAACACCTTGTCAATCTTCGCGTTCTCGCATCTTGTGGCGTCCAGTGACGGCGTGAGACATTGTGAAACATCCGGCAACCGGGACTACGTTCGGGACTACTGCCGGGACTACTGCCGGGACTACTGCCCGTCCGCCGCAAGGCGGCGGGGGCGTCGGGGGATTCAGAATTAACACCCAATGAGGTAACAAGGGGGTTTTCTCTGCTTTCGGTCATGGCAAGTTCGTGCTTTCGTCGCGCTCTTGAAATATGTGTGAAATTTCAAAAAGTATCAAAACATCGGCAGAAAACGAGCAATTTTATAGAGGAATCTCTTGTTTTTAGAGAAAAACACCCGTCTCATTTCACTAATTGAGCCCTGTCGTTTTTCTTTCTACTTTGTGTGTGTGAAAATGCGTTCGGTTTGCTGTTTTAAAAAATGCGTTATGGCTTGCGAATGAACGGGTTGTGGAATCGTAATACGGACAGGTGAACGGTGGGCTGGGGTTCGCGAAAGTGCTAAATTTGGACGCACAAGCCTCTTTTCTGAACTTTCACCGAAAATCAGCGCGTGGCTGGGTTTTCGCTCCTTTCAAGCC
>JBOHXA010000632.1:0-2680 GCA_050737335.1 Limisphaerales bacterium
GTCTTGGGCAGGGCGGGGGCAAATTGGATCTTGTCAGGAACGGCGATGGCGCCGATTTCTTTTCGCACGTGCGTGGCCAATTCTTTTTTCAACTCGTCGGTGTCGTTGATTCCATCTTTGAGCGTTACAAAGGCGTAAAGGGCCTGGCCTTTGATATCGTGGGGCATGGGGGCGACAGCGGCTTCGGCAACCTTGGGATGGCTGACCAGGGCGCTCTCGACTTCGGCGGTGCCAATGCGATGGCCCGATACATTGACCACGTCATCCACGCGGCCCAGTAGCCAGTAATCACCGTCCTCATCCACGCGGCAGCCATCGCCACTGAAATACATATTCTTGAAGGCGCAGAAGTAAGTGTTAATAAATCGGTCGTGGTCGCCCCAGGTGGTGCGCATGATGCCGGGCCACGGCTTTTTTATGCAGAGCTTGCCGCCTTCGTTCGGCGCGCACGCGCTGCCATCGTCTCGCAAGACAGCCGGTTCGACCCCAAAGAACGGACGGGAAGCGCTCCCGGGTTTGAGCGTATGAACTCCGGGCAGCGGGGTGATCAGATGGCCGCCGGTTTCCGTCTGCCACCACGTATCCACAACCGGGCAACGACCTTTGCCGATGACGTTGTAATACCATATCCACGCCTCGGGGTTGATCGGCTCGCCAACGGTTCCCAGGACACGCAACGACGCGACGTTGTGCTTTTCCGGCCATTCGTTGCCCAGCCGGATCAGCGCGCGAATGGCGGTGGGAGCGGTATAAAAGCTGGTGACCTTGAATTTCTCGATAATCTTCCAAAACCGGCCGGCATCGGGATAGGTGGGAATCCCCTCGAACATAATTGACGTCGCGCCATTGCAAAGCGGTCCATAAACGACGTAACTGTGGCCGGTGACCCAGCCGACGTCCGCCGTGCAGAAATAAACGTCATCGTCATGGATGTCGAAGACGTATTTGTGCGTCAATGCGCTCCACAGCAAATAACCGGCGGTGCTGTGGACGACGCCCTTGGGTTTGCCCGTCGAGCCGGAGGTATAAAGAATAAAGAGAAAATCTTCGGCATTCATCCGTTCCGGCGGGCAATCCGCGGACGCCCCGGACATGAGATCGTGAAACCAAAGGTCACGGCCAGGCACGAAATTGCACGGAGAACTGTTGCGCTTGACGACAACAACCTTTTCGATGCTTTTGGTTTTTTTCAACGCTTCATTCGCGATTTCCTTGAGCGAAATGTTTTTGCCGCCACGGAGGGAAACGTTTGCGGTGATTAAAACTTTGCAGGAGGAATCGTTGATTCTATCGGCCAGGGAATCGGCGCTGAAACCGCCGAAGACCACCGAATGGATCGCGCCGATGCGCGCGCAGGCCAGCATGGCGATGGCGGCTTCGGGAATCATGGGCATATAAATGGCCACACGATCGCCCTTTTTGACCCCCAGCGATTTTAGCACATTGGCAAATTTACAGACCTGGGCGTGCAACTCGGCGTAAGTGAACCGCCGGACGTCCTCTTCCGGTTCGCCCTGCCAGATGATGGCGACCTTGTCGCGGACCCCAGTTTTCAGGTGGCGGTCGAGACAGTTGACAGTGAGGTTCAACTGCCCGTCTTCGAACCAGCTATGCTGGATCTTTCGCGCGTCCGTATCCCAGACATATTTGCAGGCGGCGTTGGGCTTTTTGAACCAATCGAGCGTTTGGGCCTGTTCCAGCCAGAATTTGTCCGGCTCGTGGATGGAGCGGGCATACCAGTCCGCGTATTGGGCGGCTTTGATGTGGGCGCGGCGGACGACGTCTGGTGATGGGGGAAACGCGCGGTGCTCTTGCAGCAACGATGTGGTTGAAACAGTCTCGCTCATGGTTGAATATGCATGAAATTAACGCAAAGGAACGTTCGGGCAAAGCAATTTTGGTTTGATGGGCTTCAATGGGAAATCAAGGATTACTGGCGTTGGATCTCAAACATCAGAAAAAAATAAGTTGCGCAAACCCCGTGACACAGCTTAAAGATTCGCAACAACATAATGGGTAAAGCACTGATCATAGCGGAAAAACCGTCTGTTGCCGGCGACATCGCCAAGGCATTGGGCGGCGTGACGAAAGATAAAAGCGGCGATTTTTACGAAAGCGCCGATTACGTGATTTCTTCGGCCGTGGGCCATTTGCTCGAATTGGTGCTCCCCGAAGGCGTGGAAGCCAAAAAGGGCAAATGGACGTTCGCCCATTTGCCAGTCATTCCCGATCATTTCGATTTGAAGCCAATCGAACGGAACGAAAATCGCCTTAAACTCCTGCTCAAACTCATCAAACGCAAAGAGGTGGATCGGCTTGTCAACGCCTGCGATGCCGGTCGGGAAGGTGAATTGATTTTCCGTTATATCGTGCAATATGCGGGCGCGAACAAACCCATCCAGCGGCTTTGGCTGCAAAGTATGACCGCGGCGGCAATTCGCGACGGCTTTGCCCAGTTGCGGCGTGACGAGGAAATGATCCCGCTGGCCGACGCGGCCATTTGCCGAAGTGAAAGCGATTGGCTCGTGGGCATCAACGGCACACGCGCCATGACGGCCTTTAATTCCAAGACCGGCGGCTTTTATTTAACGACCGTTGGCCGGGTCCAAACCCCAACGCTGGCGATCCTGGTCGAGCGCGAAGAAAAAATTAAAAAGTTTGTGCCGCGCAACTATTGGGA
>JBOHXA010000633.1:0-1618 GCA_050737335.1 Limisphaerales bacterium
GGTTCCAACCCTGGGCCCCGCGGTGTAAATAAATACAGTTCCCTCTATGGGCTTTCCGCCCGTCGTTTCTATCGTGCCGGTTAAATTGGGACGCGTCGCCCTTTCCTGCTGTGCGTCGGTCAGCGCAACCAGACCTAACCCAGCCAGGAGCAAAATCGCCAGGGCCGACCACCGCTTCGGCATTTTAAATCGAGCAATTCGTGAAATCCGCCGCCGCATCTGGTTTCGGTCCTCAAGGATGCCCAGAAGTCCGGGCATAGCCGAAGGGCGTTGGACGCCTTTGAGCAATTTAATAACGGTTAGACCGTAGGCTTCAGCCGCTGTTTCACCGGCGTGCTGCAAGGCCAATTCGTCACACGCCAATTCGCGGTCGGCGGCCAGCCGCGCAAAACCCAGCCAAAGCAACGGATTAAACCAATGCAAGATTTGCAAGGCGGTCACCAGGCAATTGATCCACAGGTCGCCGCGTCGGATGTGCGCCAGTTCATGCAGAAAAACGTGCCGCAGTTCTGACCGGTCAAACTCCGCGGCCAATCCGCGCGGAAGCAGCAGCCGCAACCGAAACAATCCAAACAACGCGGGGCTTTTAACTGCGTCCGTTTCAAATAATTCTATCCTTCGCCTGACACGCAATTCACGGCAGCAATCCCATAAAAGGCTGTATGCGCGATCGTTTGCCCTGACAGCCGTTTTCGACAATCGTCGCATCATCCGGAAAACCTGCCCGAGGACAAACCCGGTCAACACCAGCACTCCAACGAGCCAACATCCTATGCTGATGGTTAAAATCGTTTCTGGCATTCGCGGTCCCAGCCGGCGCGCTGGATATTTATTCGCCCTCGTTGGCAATGATGCGGCGCGGCTTTGCGCGGAGACGCCAATGGTCGTTGCCTCCACGGGCATTGGGATGGATTGCGCAGACCTGTTCGGAATACCGGAAGTCGCGGTGGGCATGACGGTCAAAACAGGAGCCGGGGCCGCGAACTCGTGGACGAGGATGGATGTGTTTTGGAGCGGTCTGAAACAGTTAAACAGGCTCAACCGGCTTGCGGGTCCGAACGGAATGAGCAGGCGCGCCAGCACGATCCACCACAACGCAAACCGCCAGCGGTTGGTCAATGACCGACGCCCGAGCCATTGAATTAAAAGCACGCAAAGCACGAGCACCCCCGCCTGCCAGGAACGGTTCAACAACCATTCATATAAACGTGTTAGCTCGATTGAAGCATTCATTTACCCTCCTTTCTTTTCAGCAAACGCGTCAGTTCATCGATTTCTTTCGAGGACAAACTGTGGCTTTCAACAAAATGTGCCAGCAGCGGTTGCAACGACCCGCCAAAGACCCTTTGCAAAAACGATTGGCTCACCGCCCGCACGCACTCGGCTTCGGAAGCCAGGGGATAATACCAGTACGCCCGGCCTTCCTTCCGATAACCCAACGCCCGCTTTTTGATCAGGCGGTTGAGGAGTGTTTTGATCGTTTGCTCGTGCCATGACGAATCCCCCTCTTTTAACGCCCCGATGACTTGTCCCGCCAAAAGCGGCGATTGACCCCAAAGGACTTTCATCACCTCCCATTCAGTCTCAGAAATGCGCGGAACTTTATTCATGCCTTTCG
>JBOHXA010000634.1:0-4393 GCA_050737335.1 Limisphaerales bacterium
AGGCGGAAAAGGCGTTGCGGTGGGTTAGCCCGCCCTCCGCCCGCGCCGGCCAAACGCCAGAGAAGCAAACCCCGCCGCCGCCCTTGCCTGATCCTGACCTGGAAAAGATAGTTCATGTGGCCGAAGAATTGGCGGACAAAGCCCTGAAACGGCGCTCGTCGAAAAGGAAATGAAGACCTTTGCTCCCGTTGCAGTTGCGACAGCGCTGCTCGTTACCGGTTGCTCCACCGCCAGGCCGCTTCACCGGTCAACAGCCCATATCAAGGCCTCCCTATTAAGAAAAACTCCCGTTGGAACATCTGAACAGGACGTTCAGAGATTCATTAAAAAAGAAGGTTGGAAAGGGGACGAAACCTCGGAGCCGGGAAAGGTCACGGTTTACTTCGGATCATACACTGTTTGGGACATTATAATGCCGGTCGATCGTGGGGTTTGGGGAACGTGGGTTTTCGGTGACAACGGTCGTCTTACGGATATACAAGTGATAAAAGAGACCGACGCTCCATAACCCATGCCGCATTTGCATCGGCCCCTGAATCATGCTTAATTCAGCGCCGCCTTCCGGCGCGAACTTTTCGGCAGCGCGGGCCGGGGAAAAACCCGGCCGCGCGCGTCCGTGGTCATGATAAAACTGCTGACTCTCAATTGTCGCGCCCAGCGGGAAAACATTTTCGCCATTTCCAACCGCTTGGCCGGCGGCCACAGCGCCGCGATCGCTTCCAATTTCGGCTCCAATACCACTCGTGCGGCTGATCGTTGCTTCATACTATGGCGAATAGTTTCGCACGGCGGGTTGGACAAATGCTGTCCAACCAACCGATTGTGAATAACTTTGCGGCAGCGGACGTGGACCCTCCTTTTCTATGGCGGGGGACATGAGTCCGCTCCGATTTTTCGGGTTTTGAGGCTCAAGCGCGCATGGATTTAGTCAGAGCGCGCCCACGCGACGCTGCTGCTAAAACGAGGGGCGTGGCAACGGACATGGGTCCGCTCCAACTCCGTCGCGAAACTATCGTTCGGATGCCTCCGCGCGCCCCGGTCGAATTTAGATTGGGCTTTGAACTCGGTCGGCAGGCGCATATAAATTATGCGTGTCACCGCCCGGTCTGCCAGCCATCAATGCCGCCACGCGCCTTTGCGCGGTCCTGGGGCGGCCCGTCGCGCATTCGGCGTCGCCGGCAATGCACAACGCCGCGTTCCAGGCTGTGGGGCTGAATTGGTGCTATCTGGCCTTTGAAGTGGACCCGGCGCATCTCCGCGCGGCCATTGAGGGCGCCCGCGCGCTGAATATCGCGGGTTTCAACCTGACCGTTCCCCATAAACTTCTTGCCGTTAAAATGATGGATGCGCTGGATCCATCCGCAAAATTGTTCGGCGCGGTGAATACGATCAAATTTGAGCGGATCAACGGCAAAATCCGGACGGTGGGGTATAACACAGACGCCGAGGGCATGGCGACTGCGTTGCTCGAGGATTTGAATGTGAGGCTGCGCGGGTCGAAGGTTTTGCTGCTCGGGGCAGGCGGCGCCGGAAAGACCGCCGCCGTGAAACTGGCCGGCGAAGGCGTGGCGGAACTGCGCCTGGTAAATCGGACCGCCGCGAAAGCCGAACAGCTCGCGAAAGAAATCCGGAAACGGTTTCCTTCGGTGAGGGTTGCCACCGGCTATCCGGGCGGAACGATAGACCTGGTTTTAAATGCGACGTCACTGGGGCTCAAATCATCCGACCCTTCCCCATTGGATGAAAGACAATTCAAGTTGGGCAATGCCCGGGCGGTTTATGACATGATTTACCGTCCGCCACGGACGCGATTGCTGGCGGCGGCAAAAAAGGCCGGGTGCAAAACGGCCAACGGATTGGGCATGCTGTTGCACCAGGGAGCGAGGGCGTTCGAAATCTGGACCGGCAGGCCCGCGCCGGTTGAAGTCATGCGAAAGGCGCTTGAATGCGCGGTTTGCAATCCAATCAAAAGTCGAAAATAAAAATCCAGCCGTAAATGAATATTCAACGATTTGAAGATATTGTTGCATGCCGGAAGGCCAGGCCGTCCAGCCTGCGGGGAAGAAACCACAAATGATTTTCGCATTTCAGAAAATTGCCCTTCTTTTCCCCGCGCATCTGTGCGCCATCGCTCATGGAGCATGGACCGTGGACCGCGGACCCGGGACCGGACTTTGGACCAAAGAGGTCGCGGTTCTGGCCGCGGGCGCGGGAGGGTGGCGTCACACGTGGACTCTTTTGCCGTTTCATTTCTGGTCGGTGTGTTTCTTCGTGCTGGGCTGCATTGTGGGGAGTTTTTTGAACGTTTGTATTCATCGGATGCCGCGCGGATTAAGCATTATTTCCCCTCCATCGCATTGTCCGCACTGCCAGTATTCGATTCCATGGTATTTGAACGTTCCGCTGGCGACGTGGATTGTGTTGCGGGGCCGATGCAGGAATTGCGGCGCTTCAATTTCGCCACGCTATTTCGTCGTGGAACTTTTGACCGGCGTCGCCTTCCTGGGGTCCTGGCTGGCGTTTGGCAACGCGGCCAATCCGCTTCCTTCGATCCCGCTGGCTTTGGTCTATTCGCTCTTTTTGGCGGGTCTCATCGCGGCCACTTTCATTGATCTTGAACATTTTATTATTCCGGATGAAATCACGCTGGGCGGAATTGCGGTGGGATTACTGATGTCATTTCTCCTGCCGCAATTGCAGAAGCTGCCCCCGGGAGGCGCGGAGGCGATGCTGCATCGCTATGCGTTCCTGCGCAGTGTCATCGGCGCGGTGGCCGGCGCGGTCATCGTCTATGCGGTTTTGCGTTTTGGCAAACTGTTGTTTGGACGCCATCGTGTGAAGTTGCCCGAAGGATCGAGAATCCTTTTTTCCGACAGTTCCCTGCATTTGCCGGACCGGGAGATTCCCTATGAAGAACTGTTCTATCGCAGGTCCGACGCCATCGTGGTGCGCGCGCGGACGGCGGAACTGGCGGACCGCTGTTACAAGGACGTCACGGTGCGGCTGGCGCTTCGAGCCGGTACGCTCGAGATCGGGGGCGAAACGTTGTCCGCGGACGACGTGCCCTTCCTGGAATGCGTGAGCGCGGAGATCGTGGTACCTCGCGAGGCGATGGGCCTGGGCGACGTAAAATTCATGAGCGCCATCGGCGCGTTTATCGGGTGGCAGGGCGTTGTTTTTTCGCTGCTGGTCAGTTCAATGATTGGAGCCGCGGTGGGGCTGACGCTGATTCTAATGAGGCGGCGCGAATTTTCGGCCCGCATCCCTTACGGTCCCTACATCGCCATGGCGGCGGTGATTTGGATTTTTGTCGGCAAGAAGTATTTCATGTTGCTGTTTAATCCGGCATGAAATTGCCACGTCCAACTCTCGCGTTTGGGCAATCGTCGGGGCTTGTCCGGGTTTTTCGTTTTCGCTATGGTTTCACGCCGACGAAATCGTTATGCCTAAAGAAATTTTGGAAATGCCCATTGAAACAGCCACGATGGAATTGCCCGACACCAAAACCATCCGGCTCAAATGGCCTGAGGGCCATAATCCCGATTTCAAGACGGGCCAATTCATCACGGTGTATTGGCCCGACACGCCCAATTACAAACGCGCCTACTCGCTCTCATCGTGCGCGCTGGACCGCGGTTTTTATGAAGTGACGATCAAGCGTGAGGGAAAGATGGGCACGCGCATCGTGGATTGGGCCAGGACCGGCGACAAATTGTTTGTCATCCCGCCGGTTGGCAGATTTCTGCCGGTCTTCGAAGGCAACAAACATTTGATTTGCATCGCCGGCGGTTCAGGCGTGACGCCATTTCGAGGGTTTGCGCGCGAGGCCGCGCGTCGAAAATTGGAGACGAAAATCACCGTCCTCTACAGTGTGCGCCAGCCCAAGGACATCATTTTTAACACCGAATTTCGCGAGCTTGAAAAAGAGAACCCGCGTTTTCAGTTCCATGTCACATGCACGCGACCGCAACCGGCCGACAATTGGACCGGCCGGGCCGGACGGATAGACGCCGGCTGGGTCAAGCAGCGCGTCACGGATTTGCAAAACACGGTTTTTTACGCCTGCGGCCCCAATGCGATGGTGGAATTTGCGGAAGGCCTGGTGTTTGAATTGGGCGCGACCAAGGAGCAGATGAAGACCGAGAAGTGGGGATAGCACCCCGGTTTTTTCGCCAGGTCGCGCGATGACTTGCGGTTGCAGCTCAGAAACAAAAGAGTTGAGGGCGAAAATGACGACGAAAATCCATGGGATCGCGCCGGCCCGGGCGCGTGATTTGGCCGCCCCGGCGGCCGCTGGCTTCAGTCATGATCACGAACAACTCGCCTTCGAGCCTCTATCGGCTCGCGCCCGGCAAGTAATCTTTGTCTTCTGATTCCGGCGCGCTACCATGCC
>JBOHXA010000635.1:0-1007 GCA_050737335.1 Limisphaerales bacterium
TTCCAGTTCACGTAGAGCGGCTTGATCTTGGTTCGTAAGAAATGGTCCGGACAACTGGTTCCCAATTCGGCCAGGCGCGGCGCGTCGTTGGAGTTGACGAACCGCAGAATCCTTTCATCATCCTGCACCGTCGCGATCAATCGCTTTTGTTGGGAGACCAACCCCCGCAGCCAGGGCAGAATCGCCGCCAGGAAATCGCCGCGCTTTTCGAGTGACCGGAATTTTTGGCAGCCAAACGCCGCGGCGTCGCCGCCTTTTTCAAGGTATTTCCTTTCAATATATTGCGACGCCCGCTCAATAAATCCCAGCGTTCGATGGTAACATTCCTTGTCATCATTGGCCCATGAGATAAACCCGTGCTGGCCCATCATGATCGCTTTGGCGTTGGGATTGCGCCGGCAGATTTCCTGCATAGCCAGCCCCAGTTCAAATCCAGGGCGCATCCATTCGACATATTCCATTTCGCCCCCAAATATTTCATGAGTCAGCCTTTTGCAATTGGCGGACGCCGCGATTGCAATAATGGCGTTGGGATGCATGTGATCCACAAACTTTGCCGGAATAAAACTGTGCAGGGGCAGATCAATGGAAGGGGCGCGCGGGTTTAGATTGAACGTACAATGGTTGTACGCCGCCACCATGTCATCCTCCGCCTGCGATTTTAATCCACGGTTCCCTTGTGAAGCATACAACTTTTGCAGGGCCAGGAGTTTCGACTGATAAAGCGAGGAGAAATTTTCACGCGCGCTGGTCCGCAAATCTCCGCCAGAACCTTTTACCCAAAGCACCTCGACGGCTTCGCCGGTTAAAGGATCCCGTTCGGACAGTTTCGACGAAGTATTGCCTCCGCCCGTATTGGTAATGCGCTGGTCGCCGCCGAGTTTATTTGAACGATAAACCAGCCGGTCCACTCCGGAAAGCTTGTCCGTTTCCGCGGGGTTCCATAAGTCGTTGACATATTGAAAGCTCATGTTTGAATTTCTGTGTTTAATTGGTTTTTTCTGTGA
>JBOHXA010000636.1:0-6102 GCA_050737335.1 Limisphaerales bacterium
GACCTGCCCCCCGCCAGCCCGCTCCCCGCGCAGACGATGAGAAACAAAGAAATGTACGAAAACCTCACCGCCCTTCCCACGACGAACCCGCAACGACGACCAGGACAGCGGCGCCGAGAGATGGCTATCTCCCGGAATTTCAAGAATCGGGCCAAATTGTCATTTTTTTGTCGCCTGGTTTTGCGGCGGTCGTGGCGGAGGAATGTGACCATGAAATTTCGGATCCCTCACAGTCCCTGACAAAATTCCCGTTTGCTCATTTCCGCTTGCTTCATCTCCGGTCCGTGGTAAAAACTCTCGCCTTCATGCGCTTGTTTGACTAGCCTCGTTTCCAACATCGTTCGAAAGTTCATCGAGATTTTTTTAATTATGGCCGATTCTTTTGTTCGCGCAGATCGCCGGCTTGCGGGCCAGTTGCGGCCGATTCGTTTTCAGAACCATATTGCGCCCTATGCGACCGGTTCCACGCTTATTGAATGGGGCAACACGCGCGTGATTTGCGGGGTGACCGTTGAGGATGCGGTGCCCCGCTGGATGAAAGAACAAAAAGTCAGCGGCGGCTGGCTCACGGCTGAGTATTCCATGCTTCCCTATTCCACCCTGGAACGCAAAGCGCGGGACGTGGGCAAGGGAAAACTGGACGGACGGGCCTCGGAAATCCAGCGTCTCATCGGCCGCTCGATGCGGGCGTGCCTGGACCTGGAAAAAATTGGCGAACGCACGGTTTGGATTGACTGCGACGTGCTCCAAGCCGACGGCGGCACGCGAACCGCGGCCATTACCGGGGCGTTCGTCGCGCTTTCGCTCGCAGTCAGGCGGTTGACCGATGACAAACAGCTCGCCCAAAATCCAATATTGAATCCCGTGGCCGCCGTGAGCGTCGGGATTGTGAGCGGCTGTTCCTTGCTGGACCTGTGTTACACCGAAGACGTCGTCGCGAGCGTTGACATGAATTTAGTGATGAACGCCGCGGGCGAGTTCATTGAAATCCAGGGCAGCGGAGAGGAAGCCACCTTTAGCGAGGCGCAGCTTGCCGGCATGCTCGCGGTTGGCAAAGCGGGCATTCAGCAACTGCTGGCGGCGCAGCAACAGGCATTGAAAGGCTGAACGTTCAATGACACCGACACGCCTTTTGCTGGCGCGCCACGCCGAGGTGGAAGTCCGTTACCACAAAATCTTCGGCGGCAGGATTGACATGAACCTTTCGCCTCGAGGCCATGAGCAGGCCGCGCTCCTGGCCCACTTTCTGCGCGCGCGGAAATTGGATGCCGTTTATGCCAGCCCGATGAAACGTGTGCAGCAAACGCTGTCGCCGTTTTTGAAAAACGGGGCGCCAGCCCATACCATCGTCTCGGACCTGCGTGAAGTGGATTTCGGTGATTGGACGGGCCTGAATTGGGAGCAGGTCTGCCAAAAGTTTCACTTGTTGACACATGAATGGCTTGAACACATCGAGCGCGGTGTGGCCCCAAACGGCGAAAATGGCCCCCAATTTCGCGCGCGAGTCGAGCCGGCCTTGCGCGGAATCATTAAAACGCATCCCGGTCAAACAGTCGGCATCCTCTGCCACGGCGGCGTCATCCGGATGATTCTGTCCATTCTGCTGGAAATTCCGCTGCCGCGAACCAATATGTTTGAAATTGAGTACGCAGGGGTCACGCAAATTGCGCTCTATCCAGGTCATGCCGAAATTGAGTTGCTCAATTTCACGCCCTGGCGGGACGCCCCGAATTTGAAATGAGAACGGGCCGCCCGCTGTGGTCGGTCTCGGTCGAGACGACGCCGGAGGCGGAAGACGCGGTTGGCCAAATGTTGGCGGCCTTATTTGCCTGCCCGGCGTGCTCCTATTTTGATTTCGAAGCGCGGATAAGCCGCGTGAGCGTTTATTTTTGCGGAAAAATCCGGCCGGACGCCCGCCGAAGCGTCGGCGAAGGACTCAATCGGATCCGCGACTGCAATATTCAAATTGGTCCGGCGAAAATCCGCGTTCACCGGCTTCGAAAACAGGATTGGGCCGAGTCATGGAAACGGCATTTTACGCCCCTTGAATTTGGAAACTGGCTGCTGGTAAAACCGGGTTGGAGCAAAAGGAAGCCCAGACCGAACCAGGCTCTCGTCGTGCTGGACCCGGGATTGAGTTTCGGAACGGGCCAGCATCCGACTACCGCCTTTTGTTTGAGTCAACTCGCCAAACATTCGCCGCGCCGTCACGTCGCCCCTATGCCGGCTCCCCGGGACGCCGACCCAGGCGCGCCAGCGAGGTGCGCCCGGCCGTTGCAAACAAATACACCGGCATTTTTGGATATCGGGACGGGTTCGGGGATTCTGGCCATTGCCGCGGCCAAACTGGGTTATTCGCCTGTATGCGCGCTGGATTTTGACGCCGACGCTGTGCGCGCGGCGCGCGCCAACGCGCGGCAAAACCATGTGCGAATTCGGATCATTCGCCGCGACGCCACGCGCCTCCCCGAACGGCCAAAAAAACGCTTTCATTTTATTTGCGCGAATTTGATTTCGGGTTTATTGGTATCGGAAAGGGAAAGGATTATGGCGCAATTGCATCGAGGCGGGATTTTGGTTTTGGCGGGAATTTTGAAGCGGGAATTTTCAGAGGTGCGCCGAAGTTATGAGGGTTTGGGATTAAAATTGGTTTCGACCCGCCTCGAGAAAGAATGGCAGTCGGGTTCATTTTGTTTTCGGTAAGTTTTTTTTGAACGGCAGCGCGGAAGGTTCGTCTGATTCAATGAAGCCGTAAGGCGGAAAGGGGCGGCGAGTTTGAGTTGTGTTGGCATGTTTAACGCTTAATCACGCACTGAAAGGGATAAAGCAATGATGAAAACACTCGAAGTCATCAGTGAAGCAGTTCGCAATCCGAAACATCCGTTTCGTAAAGCAGAGCATCAACCCAAAAAAGCGCTAAAGAACCGATACGAGCGCAGAAAAATCAAAGAGTTTCTTAATATGGCCGATTGGTTGGCCGAGGAAATGGCCTAAAGGCCCGACCCCGGTCAGATTTTCTCGAAAAACGCCAGTTGTCCGCGTTAGGGCAACTCGGTTAAAGGGAGTCGTCACTGGCATTCAGGGCAGATTCCGAAGAATTCCAATTTGTGGGTCACGCCTTTGAACCGGTTTTTCGCCGCGATTTGCCGTTCGATTTTCTCCGGAAAACATTCTTCGATTTCGATCACTTCCGAGCATTGGGTGCAGACCAGGTGGTGATGGTGGCCATCATCATTTTCGCCCACCAACTCAAAGCGCCCGGCGCCGTCGCCGAAATCGAACCGCTTGACCATTCCCATCTTTTCAAGCAAGTGCATGGAACGATAGATCGTCGCCAGATCGCATTGGCCAGTGCCTTTTATCATCTCAGCCCGGATTTCGCGATTGGTCAGCGGATGCGGGTGCTTTCGGAGGATTTCCAGGATGGCCGCGCGGGGGCCGGTAATTTTGCGGGCTTGACCGCGCAGACGCCTCTTTAAGGCGGACAAATCCTGTTTCTTGTGTGAATGAGAATGAGGCTTGGTCACGGCCCTATTAAATCTCACGAAACCGGCGAGAAATCAAGAGAGTGGAACTGGTTGCCGGGTTGTCCGGCAAGGCACCATCGCGGGGCGCTTGGCAACTTGCCCCAATGGGCAGATTGCTCATTCCATTGAGCCCTCGTTGGCCGATTCCAGGTCGGGTCACTTTTCGTCCTTTTTCGGAAATAATGGCGCAATTTCGCCAATCCTGTGGCCGGGCTGAAGTTTGCCCCAGTCCGCATCGGCGAATTTGTCCGCCGCTCCCGCCAACCCCAATTGCGCGTAGATTTTGGCGGATGTTTGGGGCAAAAACGGCTGATACAAAACCGCGAGCACGCGGCAAGTTTCCGCCAGGTTATATAAAACTTCATCCAGCCGTTTTGCCTGCTCAGGATCTTTGGCCAGTTTGAACGGGGCCGTCTGGTCCACGTATTGGTTGGCGCGGATCACAAGGGCGTGGATGCTTTGGAGGGCGCCCTGAAGCGCAAACTGCTCCAGCCGCGACCGCGTCTGCTCCATTGCCCCGCCAGCCTCGCTCGACAACTCATCCGACCTGGCCGGAACGACTCCATTGCGATAACGTATGAGCATTGAAAGAGAGCGGTTTACCAGGTTGCCCAGGCCATTGGCGAGTTCAGCCGAATATCGGGCGCGGAAGCCGGCGTCCGTCCAGTTTCCGTCCGGGCCGATGTCCAATTCGCGCAATACATAATATCGGAAGGCGTCCACGCCCCATTCGTCAATGACAGCAATCGGGTCAACGACGTTGCCGGTGCTTTTACTCATCCGTTGGCCGTCCTTTTGCCACCATCCATGCACAAGAATTTGTTTGGGCAAGGGCAATCCAAGTGCCTTGAGCATGATGGGCCAATAGACGGCGTGAAACTTCAAGATATCTTTGCCAATGACATGCACGTCAGCCGGCCACAATGAAATACCCGGTCCCGTCACGCCGGCCTTTGCGCCCAGAGCGGCTATCACGGTCTTATCGCCGTGCGCGGCGGGAATGGAAACGTAATTGACCAACGCGTCGAACCACACGTACGTTACGTATTCCCGATCAAAAGGAATGGGAATGCCCCATCCCAGACGGGATATCGGACGGCTGATGCATAGGTCTTCCAGCGCGCTGCTTTTGAGCAAACCCATCACCTCGTTCCGGCGATACTCCGGCACCACGAAATTCGGGTTTTGGGCGATGTAATCCATCAGCCATTGCTGATGTTCAGCTAATTTGAAAAAATAATCTTCTTCCTTTAACTCAATCACTTCGCCCCATGCCGGGTCAAACGTGCCGTCGGACAAACGGTCTTTGGCGGTCAGAAACGTTTCCTCTTTGAGCGAGTAAAACCCACTATACCTTTTTTTGACAAAATGGCCGCCCGCGCGGGCGCGATCCAGGCACTCCTGCACGATTTGCTGATGGCGCGGCTCGGTCGTGCGCACGAAATCGTCATTGGTCAGACCCAGCTTGCGCGCGAAGGACTGCCAATCCGCCGCCAGTTGATCGCAATACGCCTGCGGATTTTTCTTCTCGGCAAACGCCGCCTGCTGGACTTTCTGGCCGTGCTCATCCAGGCCGGTGAGAAAGAAGACTTCCCGACCCAAACTGCGGCGGGAACGGGCAATCACGTCCGCGATGATCTTTTCATACGCGTGCCCCAGGTGCGGCTGCCCGTTGACATAGTCAATGGCGGTGGTGACGTAAAACGGTTTGCTCATTGCGCGCGGCGATATTACCGCAATAGACGGCCAACGCCAGCGCGTAAAACCAAAAAGCTCTGGACAGCACGACGGCAATGCGATAAAAGTGGAACGCCGGAGAAAGGAACATTATGAAACCGCAACATGAAATGGCTGTAAGAATGATTCCCGTGGACGCGGACCAGTTTGAAGCCGTGGGCTACCTCGATAAAGGCAAGCAGCTCTATGTCAAATTTCGGAAATCCCCGCCGCTGGTTTTCAACAATGTGCCGGGTTTTCGATTCGATGGATTGATGGCCGCGCCGCGCAAGGACGCCTATTTCGACACGTTCATAAAAAACTTTTTTGTTTCAAAGCCAGCAGAATTGCCTCAAACTTCCTGACTTGTTGAACAACGAAATCGCAGGAACAGGGCCTTCGCCGCCGGCCAGCGCTATTCGATGGCCGGCGGTGGTGGTCACCCTGCTGACAGGCGCGGTCGCCCTGGGTCTGCTGCTGGCGCAATTGGCCTGGGCGAATAATCCGGAAAGCCAGCTATCACTTTCCAATTTGGACACTCGCGCGTCTGAATTGGCGTCTATCACCAATTTAATTGAGCGCGACGCGTACTGCGTGCCATTGTCGGCCTTTTCACGGGAACTGGACGCCAGACTGGCTCCCGATGCCCGCGTTTTTGTGACCGGGATGCTCGGTACCACGAATTTTCCGAAAACAGGCTACTATTATTCGTTGAAGAATTATCTCTTTCCGCGTCCGGTCGAAATCTCGCTGGACGGCAAAGCGACCAGCGGCATGGATGCTTTTTACGGGGTTCCGTGTGACTCGCCGGATGTTCTTCGCAGCAATGGATTCGATGTGATGGTTGATTTCACCAGTA
>JBOHXA010000637.1:0-2334 GCA_050737335.1 Limisphaerales bacterium
TTATCGTCGTACTTGGTTGAGAACCGGAACGGATTCAGCCTTGCCATCGGTCCAGTCATCCGAATCGGCTCGCCGAAGGGGCCATAATCGTATTCGGCAGCCAGCGTTCCATCCGCCGCATTCACCAGGGCCATCACATTCCCGTTCCCGTCAAATGCCACGAAGCAATTGGTCGTTTGCGAGCCGTATTCACTCATTTCCAGCAGACCGCCCACGCCGCCGGCACCCTGCAGTGACCCGGAAAGATCGTTGCCCCAGGTAAAAGATGTCAGAGGGCGAAGGCCAGGGTTCAGAACCGTAATCATGTTCCAGCCGTCGTAAAGGAAATCATTCGTGTATTCAGGCACGTAGGCCGAACCATTGTTCGTCCACACCGTCTTTTGAATCCGCCGGCCCTGATAATCATACACAAAATCCACTTTCACTTTGGAGCCCGCCGGGGCACCGGCCAGGCTGGTGATATTCGTCAGCCGGTTCTCGGCATCCCAATAATAATTAAACCGCCCGTCGCTCGTGAGATTCCCATCGGCGTCGTAGCTGAACCCCTCGGGCGTTTGCGGTACGAACTCGTCTCCACTCACGGAAGCCTGCCCGTTCGCCGCCACCGTGATATTTTGCCATTGCGCCGACGAACTGTTGTTCACCGGCACTTCCGCCCGGAAATATTCCCCGTGGCGATACGCATCATCGCCGTTCACCGTCACCACGTTCGTCGCGTAGCTCACGCCGATGACGTTCAAATATCCGGGCACGTCGCGTTGCGTAATTTGGTTGAGGGGATTCACCGAATAGCTCGCAGGCCGGAGGCCCGCGCCACTTTGATCGCCGCCGCTTTCCGTCTGCGTTCGGTTCCCAATGGTATCAAAAAGGTACTGGAATTGCTGGCCAGCCACCGGCGTGTCATCCGCAAAATATTTCACGCCGTTGGTCACCTGGCCCAAAGAATCGTATTGATACACCCAGTAACTGCCGTCGGCCAGCGTGTCCTTCGTTCGCTGGTTCGCGCTATTGTACGAATAATTGAAGGTGGATGCCGGGGCGTAGCTGGCGCTCGGCACGGAGGAAATCTCCGTCAACCGGTCCAAATAATCGTATTGCTTCGTCGTCGTCATCCGCGTCGCCCCATTTTGCTCAAACTGAATTTGGCCCACCAGCGGCGAATTGGCAAGGTAGGAATACGTGGCCGAATCGCCGTTGCCGTCGGAGACTGTCTGCAGGCGCGAGGCGGCATCGTAGCCGTAGGCGGTCGAAGCGAGGACGGCGGATTGAGAATTGAGAATTGAAACATTGGTGCGCCGCAGGTCGGCGTCATAGCCGTCGGTGACCGTCAGGCCGTTGAGGAGGCCGCCCGAAAAAGATTCGCTGACGAGCTGATTGGCCAGATTGTAAGCCAGCGTGTCCGTCATGCCGTTTTGGAGGGCAGTGCTTCGGCGCCCCAGCCGATCAGAGGTGTACGTGACGCCGGGTGTTCCGTCCGAATAGCTGACGCCCGCCAGGCTGCCGCCGTTATCGTATGAATATGTGGTGGTGACGCCGCGCGCCCAAGTGCGGGTCTTCAGGCGTCCGGCAGGAGTGTAGGTGTAGGAGGGGCCGTAAAGGGGTCGGTTCCGAATGGCGCTTAGTTTAGGCTCTTGATTTTCTGGGGTGATTTTTCCAGTAGCGGTTACGGTGAGGGGTTTCCTTAAAGAGCCTGCGGGGGCGGTTGAGCAGCGGGTAAGGCTTGGGCCGGCGTTTGAGGGCGCGCGGTTCGTGGCGGCCGGAACGTTCGGGTAAGCGATCGCGGGCGATGATTTCGAGTAACCGGTCGAACAACTGCTTCTGGCTTTTGCGCGAACGGGCTTGGGCGATCGCGGCGGCAAACTGGCGGAGTGTGTCCACTGTGCCTTCAAAGCTCAGGCTGCCGATGTCGGTTTCATGGTGGACACTGGCTTGGGCCATGAGACAGCGAATCAGGTTGTAGGCGATGAAGAACATTTCCAATTCTTTATGAACCATCTTGGGGGTCTTGCAGCGCAAGGCTTCCATGCCCATGGAAGTTTTAATATCCCGGAACCACAGTTCGACGCGCCAGCGTTGAGCATATAAGAAGGCTAATTCCTGGGCTGGATATTTTTCAGGATCCAACAAGGTGGTCACCAGAATGACCGACTGAACGCGAAAGCCCGGCACATGGAGACTGAACCGCAATAGCCGCACTTGGATTTGCTCCGGGATTGCCTTCCAGAGCGTCTTGGGCAGATAGCGTGGCCGTTGAGCCGGTTTGGGCCAAACAAACAAACGGTCACTTTTGCCTAGGCGCTTGCCTTTGCGAAAGTCCGTTGGACGAGCCTGGTG
>JBOHXA010000638.1:0-10161 GCA_050737335.1 Limisphaerales bacterium
CCCGTCCACAGCCACTCTCCGTTCGATCTCTCTTTACGGTTTGTCCGATGTGATCCTGGCATTCGAGGATGGTACGGACAATTATTTTGCGCGTGAACGCGTGTTCAACCGCTTGCCTGACATCACGCTGCCAGGCGGCGTTACGCCATCGGTATCGCCTCTCTATTCCCCGTCGGGGCTGATTTATCGCTACGTTCTGCAGAGTCCCGATCGCTCCCCGATGGAACTGAAGACCTTCGAGGACTGGACCGTCGAGCCGCTGTACCGATCCGTTGCCGGCGTGGCGGACGATTCGGGCTTCGGCGGCGGCACCATGCAATATCATGTGCTGCTAAATCCGGACAAGATTGCCTCGGTTGGCCTTTCGGTGTCGCAGGTGGAGGCGGCGCTGGCGGCCAATAACGGCAACTCCGGCGGCGGATTTTATTCGGAAGGCGGCCAGTTTTATTATGTGCGCGGTCTGGGGCGGCTGAAGACGTTGAAAGACATCGGAAACGTGGTGCTGGCGGTCCATGACGGCACGCCGATACTGGTCAAAGATGTGGGAAGCGTGGTCATCGGCATCGCGCCGCGCCTGGGTGAATTCGGTTTTGAGAATCAGAATGACTGCGTCGAAGGTGTCATCATGCTGCGCACGGGCGCCAAGGCGCAAGATGCCCTCAAGGGCGTGGAAGCGAAGACCAAGGAGCTTAACAACGGAATCCTGCCGAGGGATGTCAAAATCCTGCCGTTCTACGATCGCGACGATTTGATTACGCTGACCACCCAGGCCGTGGAGAAAAACCTCCTGCGCGGCGTGGTGTTGGTCATCGTAATTCTTATCTTTTTCCTCTACGATATTCGTGCGGGTCTGATTGTCGCCACCACCATTCCGCTGGCGCTGCTGTTCGCGTTCATTTGCCTCGATGCCCAGGACGCTTCGGCCAACATGCTTTCCATCGGGGCGATAGATTTCGGCATTCTGGTGGACGGCGCGGTGTTCATGGTGGAAAATATTTTCCGCCAGCTCGCCCTCCACAAGGGATCGCCCCGCAGCGTCCGGGAAATCATTCTGGAAGCGGCGGCGGAAGTGGACCGCCCGCTGGTCTATGCGGTTGTGGTGATCATCGCCGGCTTTCTGCCCATCTATGTCTTGTCCGGGGCGTCCGGCACGCTGTTCCGACCGATGGCGAATACGATGGTTTTCGCGCTAATCGGCTCTCTGATTGTCACGCTGACGTTGCTGCCGGTGATGTGTTCGTGGTTCATGCGCAAGGGCGTGAAGGAACGCCGCAACGTCGTGTATGAAGCCATCAAATCAGCCTACGTCAAGGGCCTCGATGTTTGCCTCGCGCATCCGTGGGCGACAACCTTCGTCTCGGCGATCCTGCTGGCCGGTTCTCTGCTGCTCGTCCCGCGCATCGGGGCTGAGTTCATGCCGCATATAGACGAAGGCGCGATATGGGTTCGTGCGACGATGCCTTACACCATTTCATTCAACGAGGCGGCCAAAATTTCGCCCCAGATCCGCGCTGTGTTGAGTTCCTTTCCCGAAGTCACCACGGTTGCTTCCGAACTGGGCCGCCCGGACGACGGCACGGATTCGACCGGTTTTTTCAACGATGAGTTTTTTGTCGGCCTGAAACCCTACTCGACCTGGCACGGCGCGTATCAGGACACCAAGGCGTTGCTGATCGCAGCCATCAACGACAAGCTCAAGCAGTTTCCGGGAATCATTTTCAACTACACCCAGCCGGCGGAGGACGCGGTGGACGAGGCGGAATCAGGACTGAAAAGCGCGTTGGCCGTTAAAGTTTTCGGCTCTGATTTGCAGACGCTCGAGCAGAAGGGCAAGGCCATCAAAAAGGTCCTCGAACAGGTGCGCGGCATTCATGATGTGACATTGGTGAAGGAGCTTGGCCAACCCAGCCTGAACATCACCATCAACCGCGCCAGGATTGCCCGTTATGGCGTGAATGTCGCCGACATCAACGCCCTGATCACGACCGCCATCGGTGGCGACGTGGCCACGGAAGTGGTGCAAGGCGAAAAGCAATTTGATCTGGTCGTCCGCCTCGAACATCAATACCGCGACAACCCCGAAGAAATTGGAAATATCCTCGTGCCCACGCCCGGCGGGCCGCGGATTCCGTTGAAAGAATTCGCCGACATTCAAGTGGCCGGCGGCGCCTCGTTCATTTATCGCCAGGACGATTCGCGCTACATCGGCGTCCAGTTCTCGGTGCATGGACGCGATTTGGCTGGCGCGGTGCAGGACGCCATCAAGCAGGTCGAAGACAAGGTCTCCGTGCCGCGAGGTTACCGGGTGGATTGGGGCGGAGAATACACGGAATATACCGCCGAGCGCCGGCAAATGCAGATCATCCTGCCGCTGACATTGGGCATTATTTTCCTCCTGCTCTTCGCGCTTTACGGCAATTTCAAATTCCCGTTCATTACCGTGCTTGGCGTGGTGTTGTCCGCGCCAGCGGGCGGCATCGTGGGCCTCTGGCTGGACGGCACGCCGTTTTCGGCCTCTTCGGGCATCGGCTTTTTGGTGTTGTTCGGCGTCTCAGTGCTGACATCCGTCGTCTATATTTCCTACGTCAATGAACTGCGCCTCCAAGGCACCAATCTTGCCAAGGCCATCCGCGAAGGCGCGATCCTGCGGTTGCGGCCGATCATGATGACCGCGCTGGTGGCGGCCTTTGGCTTGTTGCCGGCGGCCCTGGCGACGGGCGTCGGCACCGATACGCAACGGCCATTTGCGCTGGTGATTGTCAGCGGCCTGTTCTCGCGGCTGCTAATCAGCATCTTCCTGATGCCGGCGCTCTACGCCCTCGTGGCCCGTACCGGCGATCGGCTGGAAGTATAACCCCATTTCGCCTGAACCCATCAGCAATCCACGGCGCGAATCGTCAGAATGAATCGCTGCCAATGTCACGCTGACGGGAGTTGGATGAATCAGCACAAGAGCAACGAAAAGACACGGCACCAGCACAATACAAATCCAGCCGCACCATTTCATTCCCCGGGACATAAAGAAGCCCGGCGAATGCAGCGCGCACCCGTAAAATCGCCCACGCAAACGGCGCTACATACCCCAGCCATGAAACCATCAATCCACATTGAATTACTCCCGGCAACCGATTATCGGCACATTTGATTTTGCGCTTCATCTTTGTGCAATCGGAATGAATCCATTTTGACACAGGCGGCGGATATTCACTATACTGCGGCCGTGAAAGCCCTCCGCAGATTGCGCCGCGCCGCGCGGGCCGCCGAGATTCAAGATGTCCCCGTTCCTTCTCCCGGGCCGGATGAAGTTTTATTGAATGTCAGCCATTGCGGGGTCTGCGGTTCGGACCTTCATGCTTTTCTAAATCACCGAGGCTACGAAGGATTTCCGGAACGATTTACTTTCGGTCATGAATTCTCGGGCACAGTCGAAAACACGGGCGCCGGAGTGAGCCGATGGAAGGTTGGAGACCGCGCGGTGGTCATTTCGGTGCAAGGTTGCCTGAAAAAAAGTTGTCCGTATTGCGGCATTGGATTCTCGCAACTGTGCCGGAGTCGAAAAATTATCGGCATTCATCTGGACGGCGGCATGGCTGAATACTCGGTCGTAAACCAAAAATATCTCATTCCGCTTCCGGAGCGAATGGATATGATGGCGGCCGCTTTGGCGGAGCCGCTTTCCGTAGCCGATCATTGCGTGAGCGATTGCGCAAAGACCGGCAAGGGTGACTTGGTGGTGGTATCCGGACCGGGAATTATTGGAATGCTTTGCGCCCTCGTCGCACGGTCCAGCGGCGCGGAGGTGGTCATAGCGGGCACGGAGAGCGACAATCAACTGCGCCTTCCGGTCGCCCGTAAAATCGGCTTTGAAACGATTGTCTCTGAGCGAGATAAACCGGCTGTTGCGGACCAATTGAAGGAGCGTTTTGGACGACTTGCCGATCATCAAATTGAAGCATCGGGCGCCCCGGCAGCCGTGGTTAGCGCCACCGATTCCGTTCGCCCCTTGGGCACGATCACAATAGTAGGACTTTATGCCGAGGACGTGCCTTTAAATCTGACGAAGCTGGTTCGTAACCAGATCAATTTGAAAACCAGTTACGTGTCCGACATTCCCAATTATCAGCGAGCCATTGAGATGTTGCATCGCGGCGATATCCCGATAGCTGAACTGGTCCGCACTTATCCGTTGAAAGAAGGATTAACGGCATTTGCCGATGCGGAAAAGCAGGCCGTGTTAAAACCGATATTGATTTGCCGGGAAAATAGCTGACGCGCGAATAGCCTTTTTTATGACAAAACCGTTTCGCAATACCGTTGTGGGAAGTTATCCTCGTCCGGAGCAGGTCGCCGACACGATGAAGCGGCCCAGTTGGACCCAAAAGGAAGTGGACGAATATATCCGCTGGGCGGCAAAAGACCAGGCCAGCCTGGGTTTGGAAGTGATCACGGATGGCGAGGGCTACCGTGAAAACATGTTTTATTTTTATCAAAAGCGCGTCGAAGGGGTGAGTTTTGAGCCCACGGTGAAGCAGAATTTTGGCGACACAGGTTTTGGGATCGAATGTCCCCGCCTCATTGGCGAGTTGAAGAATCCACGGTTTAACCTCGCGCATAACTGGAAACTGGCTCGTGAAGCGGCGCCGGCGTTGTCCCGCGTCAAACAGACCGTGACGGGCCCGCACGTCCTCACCCGTTTCACCGTCAACGAGCGTCCCGATTTGTATCCAGATTCCCAGGCGTTATGCCGCGCTTGGGCCAAGGTATTAATGGTGGAATTGCAACAGGTCGTGGCCGAAGGTTGCGATTTTATTCAATTCGACGAGCCGATGTGGACGGAATCGCCGGAGCACAGCGAATGGGCCGCGGGCATCTTGAATGAGATGATTGACGAACTTGGCCCCAAAGTGCGCATTGGCCTGCATGTGTGTGGCGGCAATCCCCGTCGCAAACGGATTTACTTCACGAAATATACGGACCTTGCGCCTGCGTTTCGCCGGGCAAAAATTCATGAAGTCTCATTGGAACATTGCACATTGAGCTACGATCTCATGGATTTGTGGAAGCTTTGGCCTTTCCAGGGTGATCTTGCGCTGGGCGTGATTGACCAACGCAGTGACGAATTGGAATCAATCGAAACGATCTGGAACCGCGTGAAACCAGCGCTGGATTTCTTTCCGCCTGAACGATTGATTCTGACCAGCGAATGCGGTTTTGGCCATGTGCCCCTGGCAATCACACGGGCGAAATTGGGGCGCCTGGTGGAGGCGTGCCAGGCGTTCCAGAAGCGATAGTAGCACGTCCAGCATATTTCCGTTGCAGCGGAAGCAAGCAAATCACGATTGAGGACGAGGATGAATCATTTTAGGCTTAGGTCACGGCAAACCGATTTTTCTTAAAGACGCTCTATATCCTTTCTTTCTTCCGGTTTTAATCTTTAATTGATGAATCGGTAAAATCATGGAAAACCAAATTTTAGAGCATCTGGGTGGCGGCGATTACGTGGCCGCGAACGTACCGGAACTGCTCGATCAGCTTGGCGTCCCTCGGAACCGGCAGCAGGAGTTGCAACGGGCGCTGCGCGCCCTGGAACAGGCGGGGCGAATTGCCCGCATCAAGGGCAACCGCTACATTCTCCCGTTCGAGGCGGACCTCATCCCCGGGCGCATTCGCATCAATCGTGCAGGCAAAGGGTTTTTGAAACCGGACGATCCCGCGATCCAGGAAATTGCGATCCCGGAAAGCGCCACACTCACGGCGCTCGACCAGGATCGCGTGCTGACACGGCGCGACCGGCCCGATTCGCGGAACACCGGCACGGTCATTCGCGTGCTGGAACGGCATCGGACAAAAATTGTCGGCACCCTCCAGAAGAGCAGCCGGTTTCTTTTCGTCATTCCGGATGATCCGCGAATTCCGCATGACGTTTATGTGACGGAACCGCGGGATGCCGGCCGGCCTGCCCGAATTGGCGACAAGGTAGTGGTCGAATTGCGGGAATGGGAATCGCGCCACGCCAATCCCGAGGGCGAAATCGTTGAAATCCTCGGCGCGCCGGACGCCGAGGGCGTGGACATGCTTTCAGTGCTGCGGGAATATAATCTGCCGCTCCATTTCCCAAAAAATGTCCTGGCCGAGGCGCGCACGTTCGGGAACCCGGTATTGCCGCAGGAAGTCCACGGACGGGAGGATTGCCGGGACCATCCGGTGGTAACCATTGATCCCGACGACGCAAAGGATTTCGACGATGCGATTTGCCTTCGACAAATTTCCACCGACCAATGGAAGTTGTGGGTCCACATCGCCGATGTGTCGCATTACGTCAAACCAGGCGCCGCGCTGGACGAGGAGGCCCGCAAACGAGGCAACTCGACGTACCTTGTGGACCGGGTGATCCCGATGCTGCCGGAAGCCTTGAGCAACGAACTCTGCTCGTTGAAACCCGGCGTGGATCGCCTTACCAAATGCGTGGAATTTGTTGTCTCGCACGACGGCCATGTGCTGGGGACGCGGTTTTATCCGGCGGTCATCCATTCACAACGCCGCTTCGCCTATCGCGAAGCGCTGGAGATTTTGCGGCGCAAACCGGAGGGCCATATCGAACGGATGCTGCATGACGCTAATGATCTGGCGCAACGCATTCGCGGGCTGCGGTTCAAGGCCGGTTCGCTTGACCTCGACTTTCCCGAGAGCAAAATCCGGCTCGATAAAAATGGCCGCATCACGAGAATCGAAAGAGTCGAAAACGACATTTCGCATCAGTTGATCGAGGAATTCATGCTGCTGGCCAACGAAGCGGTGGCCACGCGCCTGATGGACAGGAATCCATGCGCGATTTACCGGGTTCACGAGGAGCCGGATCCACGGCGGTTGCGCGAATATCGCGAGGAAGTTTTGAGCCACCATGTGCCGTGCGGCAATTTGACCAGTCGTAAGGAAGTCCAAAAACTGTTGCATAAGCTCGGCACGCTCCCTATCGGCCAGGCGCTCAAGATTGGCTTGTTGAAATCGTTGATGCGGGCGCGCTACGACGTACGACCGCTCGGTCACTATGGGCTGGCCAAGAAGAATTACACGCACTTTACCTCGCCCATTCGCCGCTACGCCGACCTCGTGACGCATCGCGCGCTCTTCCAGCAGGGCCACGAACACGGCGCGGCAGCATCGCTCAAAGACACCGCTGAGCATATTTCCGCCACGGAACGCAACTCCGCCGATGCCGAGCGTGATAGCAAAGATGTAAAACTATACGCCTACCTCAAAGCGCAAATCCAGTCGCGCGAACTGGAGCGTTATCCGGCGCTGGTGACGGACCTGCGCAATTTCGGCTTCTTCGTGGATGTGCCGGGCCTCGGCATGAGCGGATTGGTGCCATTGTCCACCATGGACGACGACTTTTATATCTACGAGGAGGAACGGAACCACCTCATTGGCCGGCGCACCCGCCGTATGATCCGCCTTGGGGACAAGGTGGAAGTCCACGTGGCGAAGGTGGATACATTCAAGAAACTGGTGGATTTTTGCCTCGTAACAAAATCCAAAGAAACGCCTAAATCAAAAAACAGGCCCGGGCCATTCCAGGCTCCCGCCCAATCGCAGCATCGGCACGGCAGCCGCCATAGACGGCGACGGTGATTTGCTTTGCTAGCCGCTGCGGACTATTACTAATATCGCAAGCTTCGATGCCATCGCCAAAGAAATTTTCCGCGCGGCGAAAAATCCTTGCCCAGTGGCGCGGCGTGGATCTTGAGCCGCTTGAAACGGCTAAAGCGTTGCGCGCGCGGGCGGCGGACCAGGTTGTCTCCAAAGTTCTGGGCGATCTCAAGATGGATTCGCGCCGCGCTGAAATCGAGATCGTCAAAGTCTGGAATTCCCTGCTGGACCCGAACATTGCCGCTCACGCGCAACCCGCCAACTTGCGCAACGGGACGCTTTTTGTGGATGTGGACAACAGTGTCTGGCTTTCTGAAATTGTGCGCTATCGCCGGAAGGAAATTTTGGACCGGCTCCAGCACAGTTTCGGAAAGAGCTATATCCAAAGAATATCATTTAGAATTGGCTAGGCAGAGATATTACGAATTTCCAGACGTTCACACAATTATTCAAATGTCGTTGCGGTGCTGGAACTCGTTCCCCCATTTTGGATTACGCCATCTCCTTCATCAATTTGGGCGTGAGCAGCCAAACCAGTTTTGCTTTGGCTGCGCCATCCAACTTTTCCACTTCCAATTTGCACAGGCCGCCCTTTTTGAAGTCCATGGCCAGGTCGCCATCGCCGGAAACGAGCAGTGAGATCAAGTGGCTCAGGTACGGTTCATGGCCGACGACCAACACGTTTTCGGGCATCGGGCTGAGCCGGGCAATTTCGGCGACCATTGTTTTCGGATCACTTTCGGATTTCAATGTATCGGAAAGTTTCAGGCGTTTTTCCAATTTTAATTCTTCGGCCACAATTTCGGCCGTTTTCCTGGCGCGCTCGTATGGGCTGGACAAAATGAGATCGAACCGCAGCTTCATTTTTTTCATTCCCGCGGCGGATTTTCGCAATTGCTTCCTGCCCTCCGCCGTCAGCGGGCGCTCCGAATCCGTTTTAAAGCCCTTTGAGCCGCGTTCAACCGCGATTCCATGCCGTAAAATGAAAAAGTTCATGCAATGGGAAACCTACGCGCTCGTTTGCCCGGCATCAAGGCACGGAGGTTTGAATTTCATCTTTCTTCAATGCCACTTTCAAATCGCGCGCCGGATTCCGGGCCAGCCGGCCCCGATTCATATCAGCCGCCAAATAAAACAATACCCAAGGGTGCGATCTATGGGCTGCTTCATGGTTTACAGCCTGGGTGGGCGCAAATCCAATACGTAAACATGCCACTGCCCCAGTTTATTTGGCCCTGCCGCCGGTTCACAAACAATCAATTTTCCCGACTTATGCGGCCATGACCCGCCGAAAAATGCCGAAAAGCAGGACGATTGCCGCGAGCACGACTTTCATATTCATTTAACAAGCGCAATGTGAGATTTGTTGTCAACAAGCTAGAACAATTTCAGACTTCCCCGCCTGAAACAAAGCGTTTTCAAATCAAGCCAGGCGCTGCCCTCTTTTCCATATTTGAAGCTATAAAAAACTATTCCCAACTTGCCATGAGTGATTTCGATGCGTTGGATTGGGATGCTTTGCTCTCCAAAATTGCCGGAGGAAAAGGTGTCTTTCGGGAACTCTGCAATGAAGCGGCTTATCCACACCTCGCCCGAAAACGGATAGGAACCATCGTTTTTTTGCTCCCATTCGTGAATTAATGCATCGAGGGATGTTGCTTTTGCAATCGGACTTTCGAGCCAGGTAAAGGACCCGTCGTCGATTTCAGGACTGCCTTCAAAAATTCCAGAACCGGTTTCGATGAAGAAATTGGTATCGGCCAGGTAAAAGGTTCGTCCCTCATAGTCGTTTGTCTCTCGCTCGCCCGTGTCCACTTCACCAATCCAGGACTCGTGCGTAACCGGATCAACAAAAGCAATCACAGCCATGGTAGAGCCCTGGTTGGGCTGATGCGGAGATAACCATGTCCGATAAACCGCCGTTTTGGCGCCCAGCTCGGCCACTTCGCCGTCGCGCCGGTATAAAACGACCTTCGCATTGGTCCATGGAGTTTCCTGCCGCTTTTCCCATGTTTTTCCGTCCACACCAGAGCGAATCACGGCGGTTTTGAAAGGATCATTTGCGCTGTGATTTCGCCAATCCAGCCAATCCCCAAACCGATCGCTCTTAATTACCATAATCCAAAGGATGCCCGTGAGGGCCAAAATGGAGTATATGAAAAATCTGACCTTCATCGCTCTGCCGGCAGGAATTTGCCGTTATTTTCTTTAGTTTAAAAGACAACGCAACCCTTGGTTCGTTTCAATATCGAGGGGGAGAGAATGTTACTGGACTTTCGCACATTGTACGTTGGGCGGCGAGCGACGCCGAAGGAATTAGAGCGGACTCATGTCCACTGCTACAGAAAAAGGAGTTCATGGCCCCAATGCGTTCAACGTTCTTGCCGCACCGACAGGCACGCTTCAACGCTTCAATGACCCTTACTGCCCAGGATCCATCACCCTGCCCAGGAACAGAATGCTGCCGGTTCGATTATTCCGTATGAGAAACAAAAACGGATGGTCCGCGCG
>JBOHXA010000639.1:0-2076 GCA_050737335.1 Limisphaerales bacterium
TTGAAACTTTGAAACGTGGGCCCGACCGCCCGACCGCCGGCGCCGGGCTATACCGCGGCGACATCGTTGAACCGTTGACGCGGATTCAGTTTCATACGTCGTTGGACAATTCTGACATGCACGGGTAATCGAACGACTGACTCGCGAATTCGTTGGAGCGCCCCCATGCGACGCTGCTACGTTCACGAGGCGAAGGGGAATCGGCGAGGTGGCTGATTCGTTAGCGCGTGATTCCTCTATTTTCAACATTTTATGCCGTATAATTGGCATCTCTAAAAATGCCCCCAAGTTGCTGTAAATCCAAGCAGTTATAGCACGACCCTCATTCGCCCGGGAATGGACTAAGCTATGAAAGACATGGATTATTCTCTGCCGCGTCCATCCTACGGATTCCCCTTCGCGGACGGCGACGCCGAGCCGTGACAGGCTCACAAATCGGGACGGCGCGTAGGGAGTCTCTGACTGATTGCGGCTTAAGGTCCCAGTTCCAGCCGGAAGAAACGGTCCAGTCCCGACATTGCATTCGTGTAAGTCACTACGAGCGGCAGAGCGGGTGAATTCGTTGTCAGGACGGTTTGCCAATTAGTCAGATTGGTGGAGGTCAGAAGAGTGTAATCCGGCCCTTGCGTCCCTGAAATGGTCAATTTAATGTCCTCGCCCGAGACGGCGATGGAACTGATGAACGGTGGCGTGAGCGGATTGACGATGATATTCCAGCCATTGGTCGCGCTCAAGGCGGGCGTCCCGTTGTTTATGACCTGGACCCGGATCGAATTGGTCGTCCCGGCAAAAATGACACCCGGACGCCATGTGAAAACACCGTTCGTCGAGTTAAGAACCGCGCCGGTCGGCCCACTTAACAGATTGAACGTGAGGATTTGCGGGGGCGCGTCCACGTCAGTCGCCTTATTGGTAACATTGACGGTCACTCCAGCATTGACGGTTTGATTTGGCGCCGGCACGAGCGCGGGCGCGTAGTTCGTTGCCAGGGCGGAAAAGGTGACAACGCTCATGGCGGGAAGAGAATATGTGAACGACGAATTGGTTATGGCAATGGGCGATTGCGGCGCGAGAGAGAAATTGCTCGAAGTGATCCACGCCGTCAGGACGCTGGCTTCGGGAAAGTTCGACAGCGTGAACGTTTGCTCAATATTCGTGGAATAGGGGTTTATCGCGACAATGGCGAACGCCGGAGAGGCGGAATCTTTGTAGGCACTGACGAGCGCACTGCCGTTATTGTTGGCGCTGATGCGGTAGAAGTTGGGCCGCACGAAGCGGCTGAACTGGCCGAGAGCGAACATGCGTTTGGTGGGCGAATAGTTGTCATCCACAAGCCCCTCATTGCCACTCCCGTACGGCATCAGCCACCAATAATGCCATGCATTCACCTGGGCTACCGTCAGAAACAAATGGATGCGTTCGGCCCAATAAATCGCGTTCGTGATGGTGTCATCACTTCCGGAAAGAAGGGAAACTTCCGTTTCCCAGGTCGCGGCGTTTGGATTGGAGAAAGTCGAAAGCGGAGCCGGAACATCTTCAGGCGGCGAACCGTCGTAATTGTGGCAGGCGAGGATGCCAACATCAGGAGCGACGTTCGGGTCGGACATGGCCGCGACCAAAAGATTTGTCCGCCAGTTTTCGTCCTCGGGCAGGATGATTTTGGTCGAGCCAACGCCTTTGGCCTGAAGCGCGGCGTAAAGATTGGTGACGAAGTCATGAATTTGTGATGCGCTCCATTGGCAGGCTTCGTAGCTGGTCACGTCCGCATCCGGCTCATTTTGGATGGAGATGGCGTAGAGGTTCACGCCGTAGGAGCTTTTCATGGAGGCAACATAATTGGCGAGCTGCTTCGCATAGTTCACGTTTGTGATATTATTTCCGCTGCCCAGGAAACTGCCGCCGTCTATCCCGCCGTCGGCGGCATTGTTGGTATCATAGAGGTCGTTGACGCTCTTAAAACCCGCGGCGGGCGTCCAAGGCGTGCTCCATACTCGCGCGCCAAGCGCCTGGGCCATTTTCATGATGCTGGTTTCGACGGTGGTTGGCGTGGCGGTCGCGGAAGTCGAGGTCGCGTAC